>CATYEP010000118.1 GCA_958405585.1 uncultured Eubacteriales bacterium | reverse complement strand
ATATATTTCCATTCCGGCCCGTGCCATAATCCGTTGCACAACCATACCGCAAACAATGCCACGATCGTCGGCAGCATCTTCGTAAAATGGTTCTTTACTTTCTTTTTCAGCTTTGCCGCCGGCCCCGTCACCCGCGGCGAAAGCGCTACCGAATAAAATACATACTCCTTCAGCCACGCCCCCAGCGTTATATGCCAACGCTGCCAGAACTCCTGCGCACTCTTTGCAAAAAACGGCTGACGGAAATTTTCGGGCAATCGGATCCCGAACAGCTCTCCGCTCCCGAGCGCTATGTCGATAAAGCCTGAAAAATCCGCGTACAGCTGGATCGTATAACATACCATGAACAAAATACTCGCGATTCCCGAATATTCCGCAGGCGTATCCCCGATCGTCTTTACGAGAAGATACAGCCGGTCGGCCACAACCATTTTCTTGAACAATCCCCAGACGATCCGCTGTACGCCGAACAACATACCCTTGGCATCCGCACTGTGACCTTCCTGCAAGGCCCCCGCCGTCTGATCGTAGCGACAGATCGGCCCTTCCAGTATCTGCGGGAAAAAGCAAAGAAACAGACAGAATTTTCCGAAATTTCTTTCCGCCGCGTATTTCCCTCGATGTATGTCCACCATATAACCGATCGCAGAAAGCGTGTAAAAAGAAATACCCAACGGCAAAGCAAGCCGCAATACGGGAAATTCCACCTTCAAACCCGCCAACGACAAAAGCGAACTGAATGTCTGCCCGAAAAAGTTGTAATACTTCAATACCCCGATCAGCGCAAGATTAAAAAGGATCGTAAGTACGATGATACTTTTATTTCTCCGCGCACGCTTTTCAGCCGCTGTTTTTTCTGCCGTCGGATCCGCACTTTCATCTGCTTTTTTCTCCGGATCTTCCTGCTCGGGACGCAACACATACCGCGCCGCAAAGTACACGCTCAGCGCCGTCGCCAGAAGAAATACAATCAGATATGTACTGATCAGCAGATAAAACAGCAGGCTGAATGTCAACAGCACGATCCATCTTCCCCGCTTCGGCACAACATAATATACTGCGACCGCCAACAGCAGTACCGCGAAATAAATCAGCATCACTGTGTTCATAAAAAAATCGCCGTCCTTGTGTGTTTCTACCTATTAAACACACAAGGACGGCGATTTGTCCACAACATTTAAAAACTATATATGATTTCTATCATTATATCATAAACCAAAGATTCATCGGCCGTATATATCTCCAAATAATAACTGTAAATATCATAACTGAAATATGCGTATGTACGACCCGCTTCTTCATCTATCGCTAAATATAAGTAAGGTTCCTCCTCACCATAATAATCATCGATCTCAAGATATTCGTCCAGTGAATCCAGTTCGAATCCCGCCACTTCGATAAATATATCCACCATGACCCCGTACGACTCAAACTGCACATAATAAAGAACTATATCCCCTTCATATTCTTCATAGTACGGAGATTCTTCGTTCAACTCGTATTCATCGTACTGGTTCACCGAATCTTCCGACACAAACGGCAAAAAATCTTTTTGTTCGTAATTTACCGTTCCCGTTACCTTACTCAACTGCGACCAATTCAGCACGATCGGCTCCGAAGAAAATAACTGCAGACATAAAATCCATCCCAAGAGCAAGAGCGCACACCCCAGCACCGCCGCAAGAATCCCCGTCTCTGCCTTCCTGCGCCTCGACATGTGCGATACAGATGCCGTATGCCCTGTTGTCGCGCTCCCCGCAGGAACCGGCTCCGCCGCCCATACCGTTTGTACCGATCTTCTTTCCGCCAACGCTTGCTTCGCCTTTTCCGTCACTCTGCCATCCGGAATCTTTCCCTCTTCCAGATATGTACCGAACAATGCGTCCAGTTGTTCATCTTTATATTTTTTCATCATGATCGCCTCTACCCATTAAAACAACTTCTTGCCCCTTTTTGTCCACCGTTTATTCCAATCGGCTTTTCATCAGCTTTTCCGCTCTCAATATCATTTTGGATACATAAGACTTGGATCGGTTCATTTCCTTGCCGATCTCCCGCACCGTCATATCCAGAAAATATTTACGATATACCATTTCCCTCATTTCTTCACTCAGCTCTTGCATCAGCTGTTCTACCAGTGCGGCCGTCTCCGTCTTTTCCTCAAAACTGCACGAAGACGCGCCTTCAAATTCTCCCAGTTCCTGCCACGCCCTTCCGCCGCTGCTCTTGACATAATTGATCGCCGTGTTTCGCACGATCCTGCAGATCCACGCATACCCGTTCGTCCCTCGCCGATAGTACTTTATATTCAGCACTACTTTCAACAAACTTTCCTGTACAATATCTTCCGCAGAATGCACATTGTGTACGACCCCGTTGGCAACAAAAAGCATGACCCTGCCCATCGTCCGGTACAGTATCTCAACGCCTTCTTCCCGTTCTGCACGGATCTGTTCCAGCGCATATTCAATTTGTTCCCGTACCTGTCGATCCATAAACCTAATCTTTTGTGTAATTTTTACTCATTATACCATAATTTTCTGCAACTGTAAAGCCCTGCGCTCCCCCTCTTTCTTCTTACCCGTACCCCGCCGTTCTCCTTTTTCACGGATGACGGAGACCGACATAAAAGCGGGAGCGGCAGAATGTCTTTCTGCCGCTCCCGCTTGTCCCTCCCTTCCTTCCGTTCCCCGCCTGTTTCATTCATCATCGCAGCGCTCGATCGAACGGATAAAATTATTTTCCGAAAGAATCTTTCCGATCTCAACAGCGGGAAGATCTTTATCCGTCGTGATCGTTCCTGTGCAAAGGATGCGGTTATCAACGCGTTCCACATTCAGTTTGGAAAAACGTTCCACTCCGAACAGTCCGGTTATTTTGGAGCTTTCCTCTCCGGTTACATTTTCAAAAACAATTCGGATACGAAGATACTTTTTCATAGTGAACAGCTTACAACGCAGATGCAGGATGCACTGCACCGCAATAAGAAGTACCGCAGCACCTGCCGCCACAATGTATAAGCCTCCGCCTGCCGCCATTCCTACGCCCGCCGTCGCCCATACTCCCGCGGCCGTCGTCAATCCGTGTACCGCCTGCTTGCGGTAAATAATCATCCCTGCCCCTAAAAAGCCGATCCCCGACACGATCTGCGCTGCTACGCGCGACGCATCGTAATCATTTACATCCGAAAACGCATATTTCGATACGATCATGATCAGCGCAGCCCCTGCACAAACGATCGTATGTGTACGGATCCCCGCTTCTTTAAACCGCAATTTGCGTTCAAAACCGATCGCAAAACCCAACACCACCGCATATACAATTCGGATCAGACAAATCAATTCGAGTTTCAATTCAAAACACCTCTTTTCCCTGCCTTATTTCGACAGATTCCGCAAAAATATTTGACAAACATATTAACGGATAACAAGCCATCCCGCATCCAAACCCCATAATAGAATTTGTGCTCCCCATTATAGTCAACGTGCTCATTTTAGTCAATACTTAACTGAATTTTTGATCGACCGGATCAAAAAATAACAATATACTCAAAAAAAACCGATCAATTCGATCATTATTTTAATCAATTTACCGCCGCAGATTCTGAGCCGAAAAATGCCGTTGATACAACGAAGCGGACAAATTTGTGCCGCATCGCTGCAAATATTTGCAAATCGGATGCCTTCGCCTGTAACGCCCCATGTATTTATAATATGCTTGAAAAACGGATGCGTTCCCAGGCACGCACTCCGCCCCATACAGACAGTGATAAAGCCAAAAACCGCGGCACGCAAAATAATTTGCGTGCCGCGGTTTTTGGAGTTTAACTATCATAAAAACTTTTCTGCTTTCCGATCAAATAAATCGCTCGATAATTTTATAAAATGTTTATTCCCTGAGCATATCCCTCTCTGCATGAAACGATCATCTCGCACGGATACTTTAATTTGCTGTTTCCGACAGCATATAATCAAAAGCCATGAAATACTTCTTTCAGTGATGGATATAACTTTTTAAATACGTCATATCGTTTTTGATACAATTCTGCAAGTTTCTGATCCGGGTAAACCGTCTCTTTTACTTTGACGATTTTTTCAGCAGCCTCTTTTACCGACGCATATTCTCCGCAGCCGACCATCGCCAGCATTGCCCCGCCATAGGAAGGTCCCTGCTCCGTTTGAGGAATTTCAACAGGCATATTCATGACATTCGCCACAATCTTACGCCACAGAGGGCTTTTTGCTCCGCCGCCGCAAAGTTTCGTCTTTTTTACTTCAATACCGTTCTTTTTTGCCGCTTCCAAACAATCTCTCAATGCAAATGTCACTCCTTCCAGCACGGCAAGAGTCATTTGCTTTCTCGTCGTGTCCGGCCGCATTCCGATAAATGCACCGCGCGCATTCACATCGTTGTGCGGGCTTCTCTCTCCCATCAGATACGGAAGAAAATAAACCTCATTTTTTCCGAGATATTCTTCCAGCCCTTCCTGCTCTTTTGCGTAATCCGTCGTTTGCAGTATTTTATCCGACCACCATGCGTTGCAACTCGCCGCCGACAAGATACACCCCATCAGATGCCAACCGCCGTCCGCATGACAAAAACTGTGCAAGGCATTAACCTTATCTTCTTTGTACTCCGTTGCGGATACAAATAATGTACCGCTCGTTCCCAGTGAAATATTGCATCCGCCTTCGCCGACCACACCCGTACCGACTGCCGCCGCGGCATTATCCCCTGCTCCTGCTATGATTTTTATTTCTTCGGATAAACCCAACTCTTCGGCAATTTCTTTTTTCAGTGTTCCGACAACTTCATAACTTTCGTACAGTTTCGGAAGCATTTGCATAGAAATTCCGCATACGTCGCACATTTTTTGCGACCAACGACGGTTTCTTACGTCCAGGAGAAGCATTCCGCTTGCGTCCGAATAATCCGTACAAAAACTCCCCGAAAGCTTATACGCAAGATAATCTTTAGGAAGCATGATCTTTGCAATTTTCGCAAAGTTTTCAGACTCGTTTTCCTTTATCCAAAGAATTTTCGGTGCAGTGAACCCCGCAAACGCAATGTTGCCCGTGTACTTTGAAAGTTTTTCTTTGCCGATTACTTCGTTTAAGTATTTTGTCTGTTTTTCCGTCCTGCCGTCGTTCCACAAAATACAGGGTCGGATGACGTTGTCGTCTTTATCCAGAACGACAAGTCCGTGCATTTGCCCGCCAAAAGAAATTCCCTTTACCGCCGATTTATTCTGCCCTTGTAGAAGTTCTTTCAAACCTGTCAATGCGGCTTTGTACCAAAGTTCAGGGCTTTGCTCGCTCCAACCGCTGTGCGGATAACAAACTTCATAGCTTTGCGTGTTTTCCGCCAATATTTCTCCGTTTGCGGCAACGAGCAGGAACTTTGTCCCGCTCGTGCCCAAATCAATTCCGATATATGTATTCATTTTACGCAAACGGGTTCTCCGTTATATATCTCACGCCCGCAGGTTGATTGTAACCGATCTCCTCTACGGGTACTCCGATATACTTAAACACTTCGTACAACGTCTTCCCAAAGTGTCCGAATGCCACTGCGCCGTGATGCGGGTAATTCCCTTCAATCAGCACATGGCGGTAGAAGCGTTTCATCTCGGGAATGGCAAACACGCCGATACTACCGAAACTATGCGTTCTTACAGGCAACACTTCGCCCTGCGCCACATACGCACGCAGTTTGTTATCCGAAGTACTCTGCAAACGGAAGAACGTAATATCCCCCGGAGCAATATCCCCTTCCAACGTGCCCTGCGTCACCTCTTCGGGAAGCGAACGCGCCATGATCAGCTGGTATTTCATCTCGCAGAAGCAAAGCTTCTTGGAGCAGGTATTTCCGCAATGGAAGCCCATGAACGTATCCGTCAATTTGTACGGGAACTTACCTTCGATGTCCGCTTTGTACAGATCTTTGGGTACCGTGTTGTTGATATCGAGGAGCGTCACCGCGTCTTCGCTCACGACCGTTCCGATAAATTCGCTAAGCGCGCCG
>CATYEP010000117.1 GCA_958405585.1 uncultured Eubacteriales bacterium | reverse complement strand
CATGGCGATCGGCACGTCCTTTGAAATGGCGATCATGAAAGCAGTCCGCGGCGCGGAAATTTCGCTTTCGTCTTTGAACCTCGATAAATACGAAGGTAAAGATCTTCGCGAAGAGCTGAAAAAACTTTCCGATGAGCGCCTGTTTACTGTCTTTGCTGCGATCAAAGCGGGTATTTCTCTGGACGAAATTTTTGAGATTACCAAAATCGACCGCTGGTTCCTCAACAAATTAAAGAATCTTGTTGATTTTGAAAACCGTTTAAAGACGGAAAAGCTGACGCGCGGCTTGTACGACGAGGGCAAACGGCTCGGGTATCCCGACAAAGAGCTGGAAAAGATATCGGGTCAGAAGATCCCGTATCACAGGAAGGCGGTTTACAAAATGGTCGATACCTGCGCGGCAGAATTTTCAGCGGAAACGCCGTATTTCTATTCGACCTATGACGAATACGCGCACGACGAGGCGACTCCGTTTATCAAGGAAAGCACGAAAAAGCGGATTATCGTCATCGGGTCTGGCCCGATCCGTATCGGTCAGGGTATTGAATTTGACTACTCGTCAGTGCATTGCGTGTGGACGCTCAAACAGCTTGGGTACGAAGTGATCATCATCAATAACAATCCCGAAACTGTTTCCACCGACTTTGATACGGCGGACAGACTGTATTTTGAGTCTCTGACGCCCGAAGACGTGCAGAATGTCGTCGATAAAGAAAAGCCGTACGGGGTAGTGATCACGTTCGGCGGACAGACGGCGATCAAGCTGTGCAATTATCTGGATAAAAAAGGCGTGCGCATTCTTGGAACGAGTGCGGACAGCGTGGATATGGCGGAAGACAGGGAACGCTTTGATGAGCTTCTGGAACAGTTCGGCATCAGTCGTCCGAAGGGGCTGACGGTCATGACGAAAGAAGAAGCGCTTGCGGCGGCGGACAAACTCGGGTACCCTGTGCTTTTGCGCCCGTCCTATGTCATCGGCGGACAGAATATGACGATCGCGTTTACGGAAAGCGATATTTCGCGGTATATGGACGTTATTCTTGCACAGCACATTGAGAACCCTGTCCTTTGCGACAAATATCTGATGGGGCAGGAGTTGGAAGTGGACGTCATCAGCGACGGCAAAGATGTGCTGATTCCGGGCATCATGCAGCATATTGAGCGTGCGGGCGTGCACAGCGGCGACTCGATCGCTGTTTATCCTCCGTATAATCTGAGCGACATTACGCTGGATAAGATCATCGAATGCTCGACGCAGCTGGCATTGTCGCTGAAAACGAAGGGACTCATCAACATACAGTTCCTGGTATATCACAATGAGCTGTACGTCATTGAGGTGAATCCGCGCGCGTCGCGTACGATCCCTTATATTTCGAAAGTTACGGGCGTGCCGATGGTGGAGCTTGCCACAAAGATCATGGTGGGGGCGCGCCTGAAAAAACTCGGTTACGGCACGGGTCTTTATAAGAGTTCGCCGTATGTGGCGGTGAAAGTGCCTGTGTTCTCCTTTGAAAAGCTGAACGACGTGAACTCGCAGCTCGGACCGGAAATGAAATCGACGGGCGAAGTGCTGGGGATCGGTAAGACGATCGAAGAGGCTCTGTTCAAAGGGCTTGTGTCGGCAGGGTTCAAGCTTTGCCATCCGAGCAAACAGCGCGACGTGGGTGTCTATTTCACCATTAACGACCAGGATAAATTTGAAATTCTCGGACTTGCCAAGAAGTTCAGCGATCTGGGACTGACAATCTATGCTACAAAGGGAACGGCGGAGACGATCCGCACGCTCGGGATCGACGTGCATACGGTGGACAGGCTCTCGCAGAGCGAAGATATCTACCACCTGATGGATGATGGCAAGATCGATTATATCGTGTATACGGGCAAGACGGATATGGATTCCATCAATGACTATATCCGTATGCATCATCATGCGATCCTGCTTGGGATCACGACGCTTACGTCTTTGGATACGGCAAATGCGCTGGCGGACATCATAGCGAGCCGTTTCAATGAAGATAACACGGAGCTTGTGGATATCAACCATCTGCGTACGGAACGGACAAAGCTGAAGTTTGTCAAGATGCAGAGCTGCGGAAACGACTATATTTTCTTTGACAACATGGACGGCAAGATCACTTGCCCCGAATCGCTTGCGATCAACTTTGTCGATCGGCATTTCGGGGTCGGCGGTGACGGTATCACGCTGATCGAAAAATCGGATATTGCGGATGCGAAGATGCGCATATTCAATAAAGACGGCAGTGAAGGAGCTATGGCGGGTAACTCGATCCGCTGTGTGGCGAAATATCTGTTCGATAACGGCATTGTAAAAAATAAGCATATGACCATCGAAACGCTGAGCGGCGTGCGAGAAATGACATTGTTTACCTTCAACGGGAAAGTCAGCTCCGTGAGCGTGAATATGGGCAAAGCGGTGCTGGAAGGCAAGAAAATTCCTTCGACCCTTGAGGGCGATAAGATCGTAAACAGAGAGATCACGGTCGGAGATAAAAATTACAATGTGACGTTGGTCAACGTCGGAAATCCGCACTGTGTGGTGTTCTGTGATAAGGTCGATGCCGTGGATGTAGCGAACGTCGGGCCGTTGTTCGAATATGCGAAGTATTTCCCGCAGAGAGTGAACGTGGAATTCGTGCGTGTCGTAAACGATAAGACGCTGAAAATGCGCGTATGGGAACGTGGTAACGGTGAAACTCTGGCGTGCGGTACGGGTGCGGCGGCTTCGGTCGTGGCGGCTGTGTTGGGCGGATATTGCAAGACGGACGAAGATATTACGGTCAAGGTACGCGGCGGCGACCTGATCGTAAGGTATTCATCGGACGGCAACGTAACTTTGACGGGCAACGCAAAACAGGTCTTTGAAGGTACGGTAGAATTTTAATCGGCGGGGGAATTCATGCAGGAAGTATTTTACGAAGAGAGTGTCAGTATACACAATGAGAAGTCGGCGAAATTCCGTTATACGCTTTTTACGGTTTTCGGGTGGTTGTGTATTGTGTCCATGCTGTTTTCGCTTTTGAATATCTGGGGACTGTTTTATACGCCGATCGATCCGGATCAGGGGATCGACGTGAAATCGGTGTTGATCGGCATGATCCCTTGGGCAATCATGCTTGTACTTTCGATCGTCGGCGCGGTGTTATTTTTCAAAAAGCGTCACAGTTTTTATCTGAGTTACGATTATACGTTTATATCCGGAGAATTGCGGCTGAGCAAAGTATTTCACGGAAGGAAACGCAAACTTTTGTATCGTCTGAGCGATGATAAACTGGTGAAGATCGGAAGAGTCGGGTCGGAATCGTATAAGAAGCTGAAAGCATCTCCCGATCTCAAAGAAGACATTCTTACGCCGAACGAAGAGGCGGCGGAAGACAAAGAATTTTACTATATTCAGGCGGCGACGAATGTCGGGAAGCGTATTCTTGTGTTGGAATGCCGCCAGGAGCTTTTGGCGACGATCTTGCGTTATACGCGCAAAAATCTTTTGGAATCGGAATTTAACAGAAAATGATCTATTTGGATAACGCCGCGACTACCGTCCCCGATGAGGGGGCGGTAAATGCGGCACTGGCATATTTAAAGCCGTACGGGTGTCTGAATCCGTCGGCGTTGTACAGGGCAGGATTTGAGGCGCACAAAGCGATCGACGAAGCGCGGCGCGTCCTGCTCTCGTTTGTCGCGCCGCAAGGCGGATGTGAACTTGTTTTTACGGGTTCTGGGAGTGAGGCGGACAATCAGGCGATATTTTCATCGGCGAAACGCGGGAATTTCGTTACGACGTCTGGGGAGCACGCGGCAATTTATAACAGTGCGAAAGAACTGGAAAAGCGCGGAGTAGAAGTGCGGTTTGCGCCATTGAACAGCGACGGCAGTGTGAATGCGGAAGCGCTTTTAAAACTTGTGGATGACAAAACTTCTTTGGTTTCTGTCATACACGTCAACAATGAAACGGGTGCGATCAATGATATTGTTGCATTGGCGGCGCAGGTGAAAAAAATCAATGCTGGCACGATTTTTCATAGTGACGGGGTGCAGGCATTCGGAAAGATTCCGTTCACGCTGACCAAAGATATTGATTTATACACGGTGAGCGCGCACAAGATCGGCGGCATACGCGGTGCGGCGGCACTGATACGGCGGAAGGGAGCCAAGCTTTTGCCGTATATCTTTGGCGGCGGACAGGAAAACGGGTTGCGCAGCGGAACGGAGAACACGTTTGCGATCAAACAATTTGAGTTTGCGGCGCAAAAGAAATTTGCTTCGCTGAAAGAAGATTTTTCACGTATTCAAGGCTATAACCAACAGGTGCGGCATGGGTTAGAAGCGTCTATATTTGAAATATTGTCTGCGGAAAATGCTTCGCCGTATATTTTGAGCGTTTCGGCGAAGGGGCTGCGCGGCGAAGTCTTGCTGCATATGCTGGATGACGCAGGACTGATGGTCGGGACGGGTTCGGCATGTTCTTCAAAGAGCAGATTCAGCCGTGTCATACTGGCCTGCGGATTGGATGAAAAACGTGCAGACGGTGTATTGCGTCTGTCTTTTGCGTCATCCACAACGCAGGATGAGGTTACAAGCGCGATTGAAATTTTGAATAAGACTGCGGCGGCGCTGGCGGAGAGAACGAGATAAACATGGAAAAAGTAGTTATTGTTCGTTATTGTGAAATTCATTTAAAGGGAAAGAATCGCGGATATTTTGAAAAAGTCTTTATGAACAATCTGGAAAAGGCTTTGACGGGGATCCGCCACGAAATGCATAAGCCGAGCGGCAGATATGTTGTTGAAAACTTTGACGAAGGGCGGGCTGAGGAGATTGTGGAGCGCCTGCGCAAGGTGTTCGGTACGCATACGCTGAGCGTCGGATATAAAGTGGATGCGGACATGCAGAAGATTTACGAAGCGGTGAAAGTGATCGCACCGAGAGAGGGAACATTCAAAGTGGAGACCAACCGCGGTGACAAGAAATTTCCGCTCAATTCCATGCAGATCAATGCGCGGATCGGCGGGAGGCTGCTGGACGATTTTCCTGCTTTGAAAGTGGATGTGCATAATCCGCAAATGATCGTCAGTATCGACGTGCGTGAAAACGGCACGGCGCTTGTATTTGGCGGTGTGGTGAAAGCGGCAGGAGGAATGCCGGTAGGGACGGCAGGGAAAGGATTGCTTCTTTTGTCGGGCGGTATCGACAGTCCTGTGGCGGGTTATATGATCGTAAAGCGCGGTATGAAGATCGAAGGACTGCATTTCCACAGTTATCCGTATACGAATATGCAGGCGCGGGAAAAGGTAGAAGAGCTTGCCCGCATTTTGTCGACTTATACGGGCGGTATGACGCTGAACGTCGTGAGCGTCACGCATATCCAGGAAGCTATTCATAAACATTGTCCCAAAGAGATGATGATCACGTTATTGCGTCGGTTCATGATGCGCATTGCGGAGCGGCTCTGTGAAAAGAACGGGTCACAGTGTATCATTACGGGCGAAAGTTTAGGGCAGGTTGCAAGCCAGACGATTGAGGGAATGACTTCTTCCAATGCGGTGATCAAAAACGTTCCTGTTTTGCGTCCTTTGGTTGGATTTGATAAAACAGAGATCATCGAACGTTCTCGCGCGATCGGTACATTTGAAACTTCCATTCAGCCTTTTGAGGATTGCTGTACTGTATTTTTGCCGAAGCATCCGCTGATCCGTCCCAGGCTTTCGGAAGTGGAAGCGGCGGAAGCAAAGTTGGATGTAAACGGATTGGTAGAGGAAGCTCTTTCAACCCTCGAAGCGGTGCATTTTTAAATAGTTCGGCAGGGAAGCTCTGCCGCTCATCAAAAGACTTTAAATAGTTTGGCTGGAGTTTTGTCTTTTAATTAAAACGCTTATATGTTTGTTGATGAAAAACGCCGCGGCGCGCAAAAATTTGCGCGCCGCGGGGGGGCTTTAAAATTTTTTTTAAATAAAAAATAATATTATAAAAGAATCTGACGCAGAGGGAGCGGGAGATATGTTCCAGGTCACGACCCTCAATCTT
>CATYEP010000116.1 GCA_958405585.1 uncultured Eubacteriales bacterium | reverse complement strand
TTCTTTCCTCGTCAGAATAAAATTGATTTTAAATATTCTACAGATCGCCGCGTTTGCTTACAGAACGGAAAGCATTCCGAAAACGAAACATGCCCTATCCAAAAATTCAGCGTATTATACAAAGTTCGCTCAGAGGACGATCTTTTCAACGATACGGCATTGCAGTCTTTGAACCGATCAAAAATATCCGACTTGATCTATTGATCGGTGCCGGTTCTTTGAAACAATATGTCTTCCCCTTTGGGAAAAGGATAACAAAGCGGTTTCTCCCCGTCCAAGTTTTCCCGAGACATGTCTACTGCATGAATACGATGATTGGTATAAACCTTATAATAATAAATACCGTTTGATGCGTCCATACAACAGGAATATGTCGTAGTATCCGATCTTCCCTCGCGCGTACGGACACTTCCGCGCACCATTTCTACGCCGCTCAGTATATGAAACACTTGGGACACGCAGTCTTCCGATACATCCGAATTGTGCAACAGAAAAGCCGCCCGCACAAACCTTGACGATGATGAGGCATCCCCCGGCAAACCGATCCCGCCCATTCCCTGCGAATTCGGCGCCAGCTGCAATCCTTTTGCCATTGTATTTTCGGGATAATCCGCCTTCAGATTCAGAAAATCGTTCAGCCGCTCCATATGATACGGAAAGGGCGGATTGTTGGTCAGAACTTTTACAGGATTTTTATATATCCGCAATCCGCCGCACATCGGTTCGGCAACCAAACAATCCCTTTCATCCGCAACCATCCAATGCAGCGGCGCAAGCTGCAGCCCCTCCCGAAACGGTACGGCAACAACACAGACCCTTTTCAGCAATATCTCCGCCTGCAATACCGTTTCGCACCGCTCTAAAATATAAGGAATCAATTCATACGGAGCAAGTTCGATCTCTCCGCTTTTTCCGCTCGGAAAATAATATGCATTTCCGGCAAAATTCAAAGACGCCATGCACAGCCCCTTTTCATTGCAGGCTTCCGCATACAGCGGTACACTGCTGTCCAATGCCGCCATTCCCACCATCGCATAAGCCCTTTCAAAACTTTCGGCTCTCTTATATTTCTGTCGGAATCCGCGCGGACGCAAAACAACTCTTTCCCCGAACGAATATTCGATATCCATATTCCTTCCGAACAGCAAACCATTCCCCTGCATCGCTATACAAGTACACATTTTATTTCCCCCTCCTATACTTTCTGCAAATATTCTTTTTTTAAACACGCGCCGCAAAAAACAGGTTGCCCGCGCGTTCGGACACATCGGCAGAAATCATATTTGCGCGCCACTTTCTGCCCGTCCCTCTGACATAAAACAATGCCGCATTCCGATCTTCGGCAGTGCGGCATTTCCCCTTAAAAATTTTTCTTGCCTTTCGGCACGATCATATTGACTCTCCTCGGCAGGACGTCCACCGTGACTTTCCCGGATATTCCCTTCTCTCCGTCAAAATTCCACACGACACCGTCGTCCGCTTCTACCTCAAAATGCGAGCCCTCGATCCGCACAATCTGCTTTTCTTTGACATGGTACCCGAACAAAAACAAATTTGCCAGGGCAAAAAATGCCCGTATCTTGTGAAAAAAATTCGGACGCCTTCTCTGACGAATGATCGCCGCTTCTATGATTCCGTCGGTCATGCTCGCACGGCGGTTAAGCCCGATCCCTGCAACATATTTCCCGTTCATAAACACGACAAAAACACTGTCCGTTTCCGTCTGTGATTTGCCGTCCGTTAACTTTACATCAAATACATCAAAATTCAGATTCTTGCGGATCCCCTCGATCCCGTACGCAAGACGCCCGATCAGCTTTTTCTGTGCCTGCGGCGTCGTATACGTCGCGCTCGTGAACGCGCCTGCCGCCACTATATACATGGCATAACGATCGTTTATTTTCATGCAGTCCAGTAAAACATTTTTGCCCGTCAGGATCACTTTCAACGCACCGCGCACACTTTTGGGAATCCCCAGAGAATGCGCCACGTCGTTCACCGTACCGCCCGGTATATAACCGATCTCCGGGGCCGCACCCGCTTCGCAAAGCCCCTGCACCGCTTCGTTAAACGATCCGTCGCCGCCCGAAAATATGATCGCATCATACTTGGCGGCATTTTCACGCACCACGCGCGTCATATCTCCTGCACAGGAAGTGGCGTGCGAATCCACACTTTCATACTTCTCTCCCAACCTGCGCAATATATACTCCAGCCTTTTGCGTATCCTGCCCTTTCCGCTGACCGGATTGTAAATAAACAAACAACGCATCCCTTCTCCGAACCCTCTCTCTTTCTTCTTTCCATTATACCGCAAATCCGCTCGTTTTGCAATCGACATCCGGCTTTTTTAAAAAAATACTTCCTTTTCTGCTTTTTTTACGTTATAATATATCTGTACGCAGTCGTTTCTGCGAACCATTTTTGTCTGAAGGCGGTATCTTATGAATTATCACATCGGAAATATGCTCATTTACCAGGAATTCGTCAGCGGGAACGATTGTCCGCTCTGCAGGATCCGATCCATCCTCGAAAAGCGGCTCGTAGAACAATACCTCAACGAATCTGTCATGGAGGACTTCCAGCGCCGCATGGTCAACGAACGCGGTTTCTGTCTGCACCATACGGAAATGATGCACGCGCGCCAAAATAAACTTTCCTTAGCCCTCCAACACATCACCCGCCTGACAACGCTCAAGGGTCACCTCGAAATCACCGCAGACCCCAAAAAAGCAAAAACTATGGGCGATTTTTTTATCCATTCCCACGACACCTGCGTCATCTGCGATAACGTCGAGGTCAATATGGTCCGCTACTATAAAACCGTGGCGGAAATGTTTTTCGCCGAAAAAAAATTCAAGGAAATTTTGCTGTCTGTTGACGGATTCTGCCTCGAACACTTCGGCAGTCTGCTCCGCTATGCCGACTTTGCAAGATCCCGTAAAAAAGATTATATCTACTCCCTTACAAAATTAGAAAAAGAATCCATCGAAAAACTTCTCGTCGACCTCAACCGCTTCGCCGCAAAACACGACTACCGCAACGCGGATATGCCCTGGAACGGCGCCGATAAAGCCCTCGCCCGCTCTATCATAAAACTGCATGGAGAACAATCCAAATAGGTATTATACTGCGTTTATTCGACATATGTCGTATAAAATTAATCAAACCATTGACATACTTTGAAAAATAGAGTATAATGAGAACAGTTGACGGCCTTGACGTTGACAAAGGAGTGAGCGGAAAAATGAATAAGAAAGATAAGCGCAGCCGTAAAACAGTCAGCGCCATTCAAAGCACTCTGTTGGAATTACTCTGCACAAAAAGAGTCCAGGAAATCAAAATCGTGGATCTGTGCACGGCGGCAGACATCAATCGCACGACTTTTTACCTGCATTTTTCCGGAATACCCGACGTTCTTGAAGAACTGCGGAGCGAGATCACCGAACGCATTTTTGAAAATATCGATGAAATTGCTGATTTCAATAAACCGAAAAACCCTATGCCTTTTTTGAACGTCTGTACTGACGTATTGGAATCTTATCCGCATTTCACCGATTTTGTGCGCATGTCTCAGGATGCAGATATCTTTCTTTCCAAATTGAAAAAACAGTTTTCTCAATCCATCTGCAAGCACTACCTGGATACCTGCGGTTCTTGCATGGAAAATGCTGTGTATGTATTCCGTTTTCTCACTTCGGGAGTCCTTGACACCTATACAGAATGGCTGCAAAGCGACCGCTCTGTTTCTTTTGATACCATTTTAAGTCAATGCGCTCCGATCGTCGCCGCCGGTCAGGAAATTTTAGCCAAAAACACCACCGAAAGTATGTAACGGCATAAATTTTAATATGGAGAACTCAGAATGCATATTGCCGTCATTGCCGACGTTCTCGGCGAAGAAAACAACGGAACCTCAATTACCGTAAAAAGACTTATAACAAACTTGAAAAAACGCGGGCACGAAGTGCTTGTCGTGGCACCCGGTAATCCCGACGAAAAGGATTATTATCCAGTCGATAAAATCGATTTCAAAATCTTTAACGATTATGTCGCCAAAAACGGAGTCGTTCTTGCAAAACCAAACGAAGATCTTCTCCGTTCCGTGATCGAAAAATCCGACGTTGTACATGCCCTTATGCCCTTCCCGCTCGGACGTTCCGCCGTGCGGATCTGCAACGAAATGCATAAGCCGCTCACCACTGCCTTCCACGTCCAGCCTGAAAATGTAAGCAGCCATTTCGGATTACAGAAAAGCAAACCAGTCAATTCTTATATCTATAAAAATTTTTTCAACGGCTTTTACCGCTTTTCCGATTACATTCATTGTCCCACCGAATTCATTGCCGATCAGCTGCGCCGCCATGGCTACACGCAGGATCTCCGAATCATTTCCAACGGCGTCGATCCGGCTTTCGTACCCGGAAACGATCCTAAACCGGATGAATATGCCGATAAGTTCTGTATTTTGTCCACCGGCAGGCTCGTCAAGGAAAAATGCCAGAGCGAACTTCTCAAAGCGGCAGCCCTATCCAAATATGCCGACAGGCTTCAGATCTTTCTCGCAGGCGACGGACCTCAGGAAAAACGCTTGCTGAAACTCGGAAGCAAACTTCCGAACCCGCCTGTCATATCTTTTCTGAAAAAAGACGAACTCATCCGCACGATCCACTTCTGCGATCTCTATGTTCATTGCGCTTACGCGGAAATCGAATCCATCGCCTGCGTGGAAGCAATTACCTGCGGGCTCGTTCCGATCATTGCAGACAGTAAAAAATCCGCCGCAAAATATTTTGCGCGCAACGAAAGCAATCTTTATCGGGCGGCAAACCCAGAAGATCTCGCCAGAAAAATCGATTATATGATCGAACATCCCGAAGTGCGGCAGACCCAGCGCGAACAGTATATCCGTTATGCCGAAAAATTCCAGATCGATAAATGCATCGACAAAATGGAAGAAATGTTCGAAGACGCCGTTGCCGGCCGTCACAAACAACAGATCGTTTAATCCTATGTATAAAAACCATTTAAAAAAAACGCCGCCCGCGGCGTTTTTACAATTTACTATGCCCGGTCTCGGAAAACTCACGCTCGCAAAGGCCGCTTACCTCTATATGCTCGGAGGTACCCTCGGCACTCTGTGGGAGGTCATTTTCAATGTATTTTACCAGATCGCAAACGGGTATACCATTCAATTTATCTACTGCAGCGGAAGTCTGTTTACTACCTTTAACCCCGTCTATGGCTTCGGTACGCTCGTCATTG
Source organism: uncultured Eubacteriales bacterium (assembly GCA_958405585.1). Taxonomy (GTDB): domain Bacteria; phylum Bacillota; class Clostridia; order Christensenellales; family Borkfalkiaceae; genus Borkfalkia. The sequence goes on along the minus strand of CATYEP010000116.1, from coordinate 789 downwards.
TAATATTTTTGCGGCGTATCCGCAAAAATTGGCAGGTCTTTCTCTGCGGAGCAATTCTCGGCGGGCTCGTCGAAATACTCCTTTCTCTTTTGGAAGAATCCCTGTTCGGGACTCGTTCCTGGAACTATACCTCCTGGCCCATGAATATCGCAGGACGGACTACGATTCCCATCATGATCCTTTGGGGCGCTCTCTGCATGGCAGTCATCTTCGCTTTCTGGAAACCCGCCGACCGCTTTTTCGAAAAATTACCCCAAAAAACTTTAAAAGTTTTAGGTTGGTGCGCACTTATCCTCATCCTCTTCGACCTCACACTGACCTGCATGGCAATTCTCCGCTACGTCAACAGAAGCTCTCCCGCTTTCACAGCCCTCGGAGATTGGATCGACAAGACTTTCCCCGATTCGTTTATGCGAAAACATTTCCCGAGCATGAAAATAAAAAAATAAAAAATTTTTTACTGGCGCGGACACAGACAGTGTCCCCGCCAGGATTTTTTTTGATCAGCTAAGACGCCTGCCCGAAACATAACGGAATGCGATCTCTTACTGCGGCCGTGCAAAATTCTTCGCAAACTCTTTCGCAAAACCTCTTTTGGTTCCACATGATCCGAAAATAAATTTTTATAAGTCAAAAAGTTTTGAACACACTTCCGCTGCCTGTCTGCATATGATAAATACAGGGGTGACGATAAAGGATCCCCAAATTTAATATCAGGAACAAATATTCCAATGCTCAATCAGACTGAAGAACAGACTTGCCCTACCGTTGCTTACCAAATGTCTTCCG
>CATYEP010000115.1 GCA_958405585.1 uncultured Eubacteriales bacterium | reverse complement strand
CACCGCTCATCAATTTTCTTGGCAGTATTCCAGAAAAGTTAGATGATCCTAAAATTAAAGAACAGTTGGAAAACTTATTGTCTCTTGCTTATCACGCGCGGCAGAAGATGGGTATTTGCTCTTTATCTGAGTTAAAAAATTCGGAAGAAATGTGGAATAATTATGCAGATGGGGAAAAAGGATATTGCATCGAATATGATCTGAAAGGTTATGAAAATATTAATTTACTTTTCCCCGTTGTGTATCAGGATAATCGCGAAACTAATATTGTCATAAACATGGTTGCGGCGTTTATAGGACAAATGGTAGTAGGGATGAGTTACGGGCAAATTGCGGCGGATCGGTCACAATTTATGCGGATGTTTTTGACGAAGGATACTAAGTGGGCATATCAAAAAGAGTGGCGTTTACTTGGTGACGCAAATTATAAATTATCCGCGCCTTCAATTCATGCAATATATTTAGGAAAGAATATGGATGATCAAAATAAAAAACAAATGATTGATTATTGTCAAGCGCGCAATATAATAGTACATATTGGGAAATAGAAATAAGAGAGGAAATTATGAACGAATCTCAACTTGAATTGTCTGTCATGGAGTTGTTCGGGCAAGAGGGGTATGAATACATAAACGGAGAAAGTTTGCTTCGTCAGACTTCAGATGTGCTTTTGCGTGATGATTTGAAAGCATATCTTTTGTCGCGTTATTCGACGGATGCCATGACGGAAACGGAAGCGGACAGTATCATCTTGTCTTTGGTGCGATCTTCCCATGATCCGCTGTATGACGCCAACCGCGAAATGCTCCATAAAATTACGGAGGGCTTTATTTTCCGCCGTGAGGACAAGCTTAAAAAGGATTTGTTCATTCGTCTGATCGATTTTGAAAATCCGCAGAGCAACATCTTTAAAGTTATCAATCAGTTTGAAGTGCAGGGCATGGAGTGCTTGCGCATTCCTGATGCGGTGGTGTTTATCAACGGCTTGCCGCTCGTTGTGATCGAGTTCAAAAGCGCGACGCGCGAAAACGCGACCATTTTTAATGCTTATGAACAGCTAACGGTACGATATACCCGCGATATTCCCGATTTGTTCAAATACAACGCTTTTGTTGTCATCAGCGACGGAGTCAACAATAAATACGGTTCCCTGTTTGCTGAGTACGATTATTTTTACGCTTGGCGCAAGATCGAGGACGGCGAAACGGAAATGGACGGGATCAATTCTCTGTATTCGATGGTAAAAGGGTTGTTCCGTAAAGACAGGTTGCTTGCCGTCATCAAAGATTTTATTTTCTTCCCCGATCAGTCGCAAAACGAATCGAAAGTCGTTTGCCGCTATCCGCAATACTTTGCGGCAACAAAACTCTTGGAAAACATAAAACTTCATCAAAAGCCGGAAGGAGACGGTAAGGGTGGTACTTATTTCGGCGCAACGGGTTGCGGAAAAAGTTTCACCATGCTTTTTTTGACGCGCATGCTCATGCGGAGTGAGTTTTTCAGAAGTCCGACCATTGTCCTTATTACAGACAGGACCGATCTCGATACGCAGCTTTCGGCAACGTTTTGCAATGCCAAAAAATTTATCGGCGACAATACGGTGGAAAGTATTGAATCGCGTGTAAAACTTCGTGAAAAATTGCAGGGCAGGGCAAGCGGAGGTGTATATCTCACTACTATTCAGAAATTTACAGAGGATACACAGCTCCTTTCGGACAGGACAAACATTATCTGTATTTCGGACGAGGCGCACCGTTCGCAAGTAAATCTCGAACAAAAGGTACGCGTTTCAGAAAACGGAGTGGAAAAGAAATTCGGTTTTGCAAAATACTTGCACGATTCGCTTCCGAATGCGACGTATGTCGGTTTTACGGGTACGCCGATCGATGCCACGATCGACGTATTCGGACCTGTCGTTTCCAAGTATACGATGACGGAATCGGTCAAAGACGGAATCACCGTCAATCTTGTGTACGAGGGGCGTGCGGCAAAAGTTACGCTTGATAAAAATAAGCTGGAAGAGATCGAGGCGTATTACATTCAGTGCGCCGAGGAAGGCGCGAATGAGAATCAGGTCGAGGAGAGTAAAAAGGCGATCGCGCATCTGGACGTCATTTTAGGCGACCCCGACAGACTTAGAGCAATAGCAAAAGATTTTGTCGCGCACTATGAAAAACGCGTTGCAGAAGGAGCTACCGTGTGTGGCAAGGCGATGTTTGTTTGCGCAAATCGTCAGATCGCATATAAATTATATCGTTTGATTGAGGAGATCCGTCCGGAATGGACGAAGCTGCGCGAGGCGGATGAAAGGGTAGTTCTGACCGAAAAAGAGCGTAAAGAGATCAAACCGATCGCAAAGCTCAATCTTGTCATGACGCGTTCCAAAGACGATCCGAAAGATTTGTGGAATCTTCTGGGAACGGATGACTATAAAAAAGAGTTGGACAGGCAGTTTAAAAAAGTCAAGTCAAATTTCAAAATTGCCATTGTCGTGGATATGTGGCTGACGGGATTTGACGTGCCAGAGCTGGATACAATGTACATAGACAAGCCCGTCCAACAGCATACGCTCATACAGACGATTTCCAGAGTTAATCGCGTATGTAAAGGAAAAGACAAGGGGCTCATTGTCGATTATATCGGTATCAAGAACAGCATGAACAAAGCGCTTCGCATTTACACCGATTATAAGGAAAACGATTTGGAAGAAATCGGAAAGTCTGTTGTGATCGTGCGAGATACGCTTGAAATTTTGGATGGGATTTTCAAGACGTTCAACGAAAAACCGTTTTTTGAGGGGACGCCAACCGAACAGTTGGATTGCCTCAATCATGCCGTGGAATTTGTGCAGTTTTCTAAAGAGTTGGAAGATCGGTTTATGGCGCTCGTTAAACGCCTGAAAGACGCATACAATTTATGCAGCGGTGGGGATGAGCTTACGGATTCCGAAAGGGATAAAATTCATTTTTATCTTGCAGTGAGGTCTGTTCTTTTCAAATTAACCAAAGGCAATGCGCCAGATACAGAGCAGATGAATCAGCGTGTTTCTAAACTCATTGAGGAGGCGATTCAGGCGGAAGGTGTGTCGGAGGTGTTTACCGTTGAAAAGGATACGCCTCGGCTTGAACAGGATATCTTCAGCGATGAGTATATTGAACGAATCAACCGCATTCCGCTCATTAACACGAAGATAAAGCTTTTGCAGAGGCTTTTGCGCCGTGCAATCGAGGATTATCGTAAGGTAAATCGAATCAAAGGAGTAGATTTTACCGAGAGAATGAATGCGATTGTCGATATGTACAATGCGCGCCGCAAGGACAAGGCTTTTGCCAATGAAGTTTTGGATGAGGTCGCAGAACAGCTCAAAAAGCTTTTAGAAGATTTGGGAAAAGACAAGATGTCTTTTGAGGCACTTCATATTTCTTTTGAAGAAAAGGCGTTTTTCGATATTCTTGAAGCTGTGGCGAAAAAGTATAACTTCTATGATGAATATATCGAAAAATACGGCGAGGAAAGCCTTTTAAATTTAGCGAAAGACATCAAGGCGATTGTAGATGATAAAGCAAAATATGCAGCATGGTCTGCTCGTGATGATATCAAAGCGGAATTTAAGGTCAATATCATTTTGAAATTGGCAGATTATCATTATCCGCCCGTCACCGTCGATGAGGTGTATAAGGAGGTCCTCGCGCAAGCTGTTAATTTCAGAAAATTTGCGGAGTAGAACCTACTTTAGAAAAATTAGACCAAGGTTGATAACGATTTAATGTGGAAGTGTTTTTAAAAGCCGTTGCAGTTTTCTGCACGGCTTTTGCAATTTAGAAGATTAGAACAGATTTGGTCGAAGAGTTGTCAAAAGTGTACGTGGTGATATTTTCGGCTTCAGCTCTCTTGACAAATAAATTTTCTCGTGCTATAATACAAACAAATGTTCGTGTTTTGGAGAGGGGAATGGAAAAAGGCAACTGTGGAACAGGGGGAGAAAAGACAAAGAAGAGGAAAAGGCACAATAAGCATACTCTCGGTGAGCCTGGGGATATGACAGTCCACAAGAACAAATTCGGTTTTGTGGAGATCGAAAATCCCGTGTATTACAACAATAATTATAATTACTCTCCACCGCAGTTTCTGATGCGAAAGGCAACGCCTGAAGAGCGGCGAGAGATGGTCGTAAACTATATTATCCGCCGGAACGGAAAGCCGATAAGTTTAGATGTTCTTGCCAATAAACTTGCCGTGTCCAAACGCACGATCCAGTTGCTCATGAGGCGTTTGAAGGATGAAGGGCTGATCGATGTTCAACCGACGTTCGACGAGAATGGAAAGCAGAGGCATAATTCTTATCGGTATATCGGCCCACCTGTCGAAAAGTTTGGCTCGGGGTTGACGATAGGAATGCTTTACGATGTCAAAAACAGGGCTGGTTTTCGTGATTGGGATTGGGAGGAGTACAGCTACAAGAACAAGGGATATTTTGACTTGCAGGATTTGTACATTTCAAAAAGTCATCGTCGGGAAACGCGAGGGAGATATCTAGAACATTTTAAGAAAGATGAGTCTGCCTGTATCAGAAATCCAAAGTATCTTGCGATCAGGTATCGTCATTTTATATCGAAAAAGGACGGGAAAGAGACGCCGGCTGAGTATATAAGGATCAACTATAAGACAGGAGAGCTGTATGACAGCCGCCCCGGAGAATTGTCTTCCGACGGAACAAAGAAATTCAAAATTGATTTTGCTGAACGTGAGATTGCCTTCACACTGTTCGGGATTCCGTTCGGAGGGGTGTTAGAAGGAAGCGAGGATAATCCAAAGATAACCATTTTTAATCTCAGAACAAAGGAAACTTATGCACAGTTTAAGTATTGGGGAGAAAATTATCTTTATTTTGTGTGGGATGCGGAAGACGACGACAGAGAGGAGAATTTGATCATTCACGGGGAGTTTGCAAGTAAATAAATAGGACTTCAGATAGCCGAGCAGAGATGCTCGGCTATCTTTTTTTTAAAAACGTCAAAGTTAGTAGGGTGAAATTTCACGATGTTATATGAGAGGAAAAATTGAATGTTTCCCGAAAGATAGATTATGGAGGTGAAAAATGAAGTAGCAAGATAGGGCAAAGCCGAAGCGCCGTAAAACATCGGCAAAATAAAAAAAGGAGGAGAAGGATTGAAGCAATTTACATTTTACAAGCTGTATTCGGACATTCTAGACGGAATGAACGATACGGATGCGGGCAAGTTTGCAATGCGGATATGCGAGTACGAGTTTGAGGACAAGCTGCCGGAAAAAGAGTTGAACGATAAAGAACGTTTTTACTGGAACAACATTGTGGACATGCTTGCAGAGATTAAGGAGGCAGAAAGCAGCGGCAGGTCGCTCAAGAGGTATAACCTTCGTTCGGAGCATTTTACGTTCTATGAAACGTATTTTGATGCAATGAAGTTATTGAAGGGAAATGAGTTGGGTGCGTTTGTCAAGGCAATTTGCGGCTATATGTTCCAAGGGACAGAGCCGCGGTTTAAGGATGTGAGCATGCAGGGATACTTCAACATTTGCAGGTTAAAGATGGATACTTCCAAAAAACGAAAGAGCAGCGGAAGTAAGGGAGGAATAAGCAAAAAGCGCAAGGTATCGACCGTGAAAACGGATAGTATATTGAAGAATGATTTCCCTACACAAGAAAGTTCCGCGGAGGAAGTATCCCCGCTGCCTCTGACTTATGAGCAATTCAGAAGCGCGCATTCCGATTTGCAGGGAGACTTGTTCGGAAGTGCAGAGCGGTATAAAACGACGCTGGATTGGTCAGACGTTGCTACAAAGTTAGGGAGAGACATAGATCTGCAAAGAGAGTGCGATATTTACCGTCTTATAAAACGGTATGAACAAAAATATGGTCAAAAAGGGTAAGCAAAAATGAACGGGGAGGTGGTACGATTTTGCCCAAAAAAGGAAGCAGGTTAAGGAAAGTGGGATAATTCCCACTTTCGACGGATTTTGCTTTCCGCAAAAAGAAAAGCGGGAAACCCGCCTTTTCAAAAAAATTTGGGAAAGAGGCTTGACAAAACGCAAAAAGTGTGGTATCGTATCGATACGATAAATATAAAAGAAGAGATGCAAATGAAAACAGTATTGCATGCAAGCGGAAAAGCGATCGGTACGATG
>CATYEP010000114.1 GCA_958405585.1 uncultured Eubacteriales bacterium | reverse complement strand
GCTGATCGGTCTCGGATACTGGGGAAAGGCGCTTTCTTGGTATGACGGGATCGTGTTGCTTGTCGTATTTTCGATTTACATGTATCTGTTGTTCCGCAATGCGTTTCGTGAACAGAAGAGTCTGCAACCTCTGAGCGAAACGCTTACGACGCTTCCCGGAGAGCCGAGCAAACCCGAATCGGTTCTGGATGAGGAAGTTGCGGAAAAGGAAGAGATCGGAAAAGCGGAAGTGATCATGATCACGGAAAAGGAATCAGCCGAAAAGAAAGGCAGTGCGGTATCGCGCTGGATGGAAAAGATGCAGGAAAAGCTCTGGTTTTTGGTGATTCTTTTGGTCGCAGGTCTTGCCATGGTCGTGGGCGGCGGAACACTGCTGGTCGATGCCGCGCGGGAGGTCGCTGTTGCGGCGGGGCTTTCGGAGCGCATTATAGGCCTTACGATCGTAGCGGTCGGGACGTCTTTGCCTGAACTCGTTACATCGGTCGTGGCGGCTTGCAAGGGCGAAACGGATATTGCGGTCGGGAATATTATCGGAAGCAATATTTTCAATATCTTTATCGTTGCGGGGGTAGCGTCGCTGGTTTATCCTTTGACGTTTACGCAGGCAAACCTGATCGACGCGGTGGTGGCGCTTGCGGCGGCGGTTTTGCTGTACGTCCTTTCGTTTTGGAAAAAACACACGCTCGGAAAAGTCGGCGGGGCGATCCTGCTTGCTGGCTTTATCGCCTATTACGTATGGCTTTTTGTGGCTTGATTTTTGACTTTTTAAATAATAAGGCAGGACGCCCCGGGGTAAATGCGCCGGGGCGTCCTGCCTTCCAAAGTATTTTGCGAATTTGTTCATTTTTTTGTGAAATACAAAGCTGTTATGGCCGTTTTTATGTGATTTCGGATAGTCGGATAAATGAAAAAATAAGGGTCGAGAGGGAAAAACGGACGAAGAAAGTTAAAAATTTTGCGGAACTATTGACAAATCGTCAAAATTGCGGTTTAATAAATATAGAAGCGAAGCGGATGCTCAGCGAAGGAGGTTCTTATGAATAAAGTTATAACAGTCAGCCGTCAGTTCGGAAGCGGCGGCAGGGAATTCGGCATTAAACTTGCGCACGAATTAAAAATTCCTTTTTACGATAAAGATCTCATCTCGATGGCAGCGGAGGACAGCAATCTTTCCCCCGAATTTATGAAGCATTATGAAGAGAGCGCTCCGGGGCTTTTTTCGCGGACGCTGTATTCGTATTACCAGATGCCGATGACGGATCAGATTTATATTGCGCAATCCAATCTGATCAAGAGGCTGGCGAAGGAAGGTCCTTGCGTACTGATCGGAAGGTGTTCGGATGTGATCGTGGAAGACAGTGTAAAGATCTACATTCATGCGCCTTTGGAAAAGAGAGTGGAGCGCAAACTGGCAATGGATACGGGTGTTGCGCCGGAAAAGATGGAAGATCATATCAAAGCAACGGATAAAAAGCGCAAGAAGTATTATGAATATTATACCGATCAGAAATGGGGAATGGCGGAAAATCATCATCTGTGTCTGGACAGCGGGCTGATCGGGGTGGATGGTTGTGTGGATTGTGCCTTATCCTATATTTCGCATATAAAGGACTAAAAAGTTCGGAATGTGTGATTTTATGCAGGAAAAGATCGAAAAAAAAGAAAAGCAGGCAAGGCCTGTAAAAGAGCGAGGTCAGCCCCGCTCTTTTTATTTGACAGAAAGTGTGGGCGGAGAGTATAATATCATAAATTTAAAGAAAGACGGTGAAATGCGTGGAAAAACGGAAGACGACGGTAGCAGTAGGAATGAGCGGCGGTGTAGACAGTTCTGTGGCGGCATTGTTGCTGAAAGAGCAGGGATACGATGTGATCGGACTGTACATGGTGAACTGGGAAGAAGAAGGCGAAAACGGGTGCTGTACGGCGGAAGCGGATTATGAAGACGTAAAGCGTGTGTGCAATAAAATCGGTATCCCGTATTATACGGTGAATTTTGCAAAGGAATACGCCGATCGTGTATTTTCTTATTTTTTAAAGGAATACGAAGCGGGCAGGACGCCGAATCCGGACGTTTTGTGCAATCGGGAAATCAAATTCGGGCCGTTCCGGGATTATGCCATGGCTTTGGGAGCTGATTTTATTGCAACGGGGCATTATTGCGGGATCCGCCACGAAAACGGCAGACATTTTCTTCTTAAAGCAGCCGACGAGAACAAAGACCAGACGTATTTTCTCAACCAGGTGACGCAGCCGCAGTTTGAAAACGTTTTGTTTCCGTTGGGCGGTATCTGTAAGCCGCAGGTGCGCGAGATCGCCGAAAAGTACGGTCTTTCGACGGCGGCAAAAAAGGACAGCACTGGTATTTGTTTTATAGGCGAGCGGAATTTTCGGAATTTTCTGAGAAATTATCTCCCGGCAAAACCTGGCAAGATGATGACAAGCGAAGGAGAGGTCGTCGGCGAGCACATCGGACTGATGTACTACACTCTGGGCCAGCGCAAGGGCCTGGATCTCGGCGGAAGGAAGGGGGATGAAGGCGGCCGTTGGTTTGTGGTGGAGAAGGATCTGAAAAACAATATTCTGTATGTTTCGCACGGTGATGAAAGCAGGCTTTATACCGATAAATGTACGGTATCGGGGATCAACTGGATCCCGTCGTTGCCTGCGGAAGAATTTGTCTGTACTGCAAAATTCCGTTATCGCCAAAAAGAGCAGGGGGTACGGGTGTGCCGTAAGGGTGAAGCGGAAGCGGAGGTATATTTTGATGAGCCGCAGAGAGCGGTAACGCCGGGGCAGTATGCGGTTTTTTATGACGGGGACAGATGTATCGGCGGAGGCGTGATCGAAAGATCGGAAAGGCTGTCGTAGGAGAAAAGGAGAACAGGAATGAGATCGGTGATACGGGCGCCTAAAAGCGATGCGGTCAGCGAACGGGAAACAAGGAATCGTGAACTTGCGCGCAGGATCTGCGCACAGGGCATCGTGCTTCTGAAAAATAAAAATTCGGCACTTCCGTTGACGGGCGGCCGCGTGTCCTTGTTCGGGCGCGGTGTCCGACATACGGAAGCGGGCGGTACAGGGAGCGGAGAAGTCCGTCCGCGCGAGCGTGTAAATATTGAGCAGGGATTTTTAAATGCCGGCTGGGAAGTCTGCACAAAGCGCTGGCTGGATGAGGAAGATTCCCTGTATGCGGAAAAATACCGCCAATGGGAAGAGGAGATGGAGCGGATCTTTTCCCGTTTGCGCCTGGATTTTGTGCGGCAGATCGAGCTGGCGAACGCACACCGTTTTCAGGTGCCGTACGGAGGCGTGATCACAAATGCGGATGTTCAAACGGATACGGCGGTTTATGTCTTATCCAGACAGGCGGGCGAAGGCTCTGACCGAAAAAACGAACCGGGAGATTTTCTGATCGCGCCCGAAGAACTCGAACATTTGCGGCAGCTGAAAAAACTGTTTGCAAAGGTGGTGCTCGTCATTAACGCGGGCGGGATGATCGATCTGACGTTCGATGAAGAGATCGAGACGGACGCGATCGTATATCTGACGCAGGGCGGGATGGAAGGCGGAAACGCACTGGCGGATGTTTTGACGGGCGCCTGTAATTTTAGCGGGAAATTAGCGGATTCGTGGGGCAGAAATTATAGCCAATATCCTTTTGCACATGAATACGGATCTCTGAGCGGCGACGCTTTGCACGATATTTATAAAGAAGGAGTGTTGCTCGGTTACAAGTGGTTTGAAAGTGCGGGGCTTATGCCGCGGTATCCTTTCGGGTTCGGGCTTTCGTATACAAAATTTTGCATTTCGGATGCGCAGGTATCTCTGTTAGGAGGGCGAGCCGTTGTATCGGCGAAAGTCAGAAACATCGGGGAAAAAGCGGGTCGTGAAGTGGTGCAGGTATACGCGGCATTGCCGAAGGGAGGCATCCAGAAAGAAGTTCAGCGCTTGGTTGCGTTTACAAAGACGGCTGAACTTTTGCCCGGAGAAGAGTGCGAAGTGCGGATGTTGTTTGAATTATCCGTGCTGGCAAGTTATTTTGAACAGGAATCGCGGTATAAGATCGAAAAAGGAGATTATATCCTGCGGGTCGGCAATTCCAGCGAAGACTTGCAGACGGCGGCCGCTGTACGGTTCAAGGAAACCGTTACGACGGAAATCTGTAAAAATATATCCAAAGCGAGGGTGGAAATCCCGGAGTTTTTGACACCTGCGGCGTTCCAGGCAGAGACGGAGCCTGTCGCGGCGGAATATACGGGCGGTATCGTTATGCGCAGAAACGACTATACGTACCAACCGAAATTTGACCAAAGAACGGAAGAAATATATAAAAAATGCAATGCACGGGACAAGGCGCGTCTGGTTACGGGGGCGGGTTATTTCGGAAAAACGTTCAATCAGACATTCGGCGCTGTCGGAAAGACGACTTCAAGACTTTTGAAGAAAGGGATCCCGAATATCTGTATGTGTGACGGGCCGCAGGGGCTGAATCTGACGCCTCGTGCCGTGGAAGGAAAGAATCAATGGTTCACGGTGCCTGCCGTGCCTCAGAATCTGCGTTATGGGGTACTGAAAAAGCTGTTGAATTTGTTTACCCCGAAGGAAAAGGCGGAAAGTCCGATATATTATCAATATTGCACGCAGTGGCCCTGTGAGACGTTGCTTGCGCAGACATGGGATTGCGGTTTGCTGTATGAAATGGGCAGGGCGACAGGAGTCGAACTTTTGGAAACGGGAGTAACGCTTTGGCTGGCGCCTGGCATGAATCTTCACAGAAATCCGCTGTGCGGACGCAATTTTGAATACTACTCGGAAGATCCGCTTTTGACGGGAAAATTAGCGGCGTCCTTGTCGCAGGGGGTAAATTCTTGCGGCGGAATCGGGGTAACGTACAAGCATTTTGCGTGTAACGATCGGGAAGAAGAGCGGCAGCGTATGTCGGTGGAAATTTCGGAACGGGCGCTTCGAGAGACGCACCTGAAAGGCTTTGAGATCGCGGTGAAAGAGGGTAACCCGAAAGCGGTCATGACATCATATAACCGTATCAACGGAGACTATGTGTCGAACACGCGCGAATTGTGTGTGGATGTCTTGCGGTGCGAATGGGGCTTTTCGGGATTGGTCATGACGGACTGGTTTGCTACGGGACGGGATGCGGCTGCGGCCGAAGGATGTGTTCCCGCGGGAAATGATCTGGTCATGCCCGGTTCCGTTAAAACACGTAAGAAAATTTTGCGCGCATATAAAAAAGGAAAAATTCGGGAAACGGATATGGCTGTTTCCTGTAAACTGATTCTGAAAACCATTATGGAAAGCGCCGTATATGCGGACGGAAAAAAGCTGGAATAAAGCCCATAGGAGTTTTTCTTTGCGTTTCATGTTTTTGAACGGGATTGAATATTTGTAATCGAAAATGAATGCGCGAATAAAAGATTGCAGGGGGCATGCCGGGCGCAAACGGATCGGACGCTAAAGAATGCTAAAAGATCGTACGGCGGGGGAGGGAAAAATGTATCAGCCGACGTTGTTTGAAAATAATCGGTCGGAGCCGTTGGCGGCGCGTCTGCGACCGCGAGACCTTACGGAATTCTGCGGGCAGGAGCATCTGCTCGGGGAGGGAAAAGTGCTGCGGCGGCTGATCGAAAACGATTCGATCGGATCGATGATTTTTTGGGGACCGCCCGGTGTAGGCAAAACCACGCTGGCGCGGATCATTGCGAACCGCACAAAAGCTAAATTTATTGATTTTTCTGCAGTTACGAGCGGGATCAAAGAAATCAAGCAAGTCATGGAAGAAGCCGAAAAGGGAAGGCGTTTCGGCGAAAAGACCATTCTTTTTGTGGATGAAATTCATCGTTTCAACAAAGCGCAGCAGGATGCATTTTTGCCGTATGTGGAAAAGGGAAGCATCATCCTGATCGGTGCGACCACGGAAAATCCTTCGTTTGAGGTCAACGGGGCGTTGCTTTCGAGGTGTAAGGTATTTGTCCTGCAGGCGCTCAGTACAGAGGAATTGGTGGGGCTTTTGAAGCGGGCTTTGAGCGATGAACGGGGCTTCGGCAATGAGCAAGTCGAAATTTCGGAAGAATTGATCCGCGCGATCGCGAATTTTGCGAACGGGGATGCCCGTTCCGCGCTTTCAACGCTGGAAATGTCGGTTCTGAACGGGGAGCGCAAAGGGG
>CATYEP010000113.1 GCA_958405585.1 uncultured Eubacteriales bacterium | reverse complement strand
ATAGTAATTGATCTTGTTGATGCCGCGGCGGATGACCTCGCGGTATTCCTCGTGCGAAATGCCGCTTCCGCCGTGCATGACAAGCGGTATATCCGTCTTTTGCCGCACTTTGGTGATGACGTCCATGTTCAGAACGGGCTTTACCTTATAAATGCCGTGCGCCGTTCCGAACGCGATGGCAAGCGCGTCCACGCGCGTCTTTTCAAGGTAATCGGGCACAAGCTCCGCGTCCGTATACAGATCTTCGGGCTTTTCCTTGCCGCCGCCCGCGCCCCCTTCGCGGTTGGGAAGCCTTCCCAATTCCGCTTCCACGTCCACGCCGTGCGCGTGTGCGAAGTCTACGACCTCGCGCGTGCCCGCCGCGTTTTCTTCGTACGGCTTTGCCGAATAGTCGATCATCACCGACGTAAAGCCGAGCGCGATCGCCTTTTTGCAATATTCAAAATCTTCGCCGTGGTCGAGGTGCACGCAGACTTTTACCTTGCTCCTTTTGGCAAGTTCGACCATCACGGGCCCGATCTTGTCGATGGGCGCGACGCTCTCATGCAGCTGTGCGTGCGAAATGATGACGGGAACGCCCAGCTTTTCCGCCGCTCCCAATACGGCGAGCAGACATTCGAGGTTGGGCGTGTTGAACGCCCCCACCGCGATCTTGCGCTTTTTTCCCTCTTCGATGACTTCTTTTAAAGATGCAAGCATGTTTCTTACCTCTCAATATCGACGATATCGTAGTGCAGGTAGGTGGAAAACGCCTCTTCCAGCACTTCTTTCATGTGCCCCATTCCGACAGTAGTATGGTGCTTGAACCCGCCCTTGGCAAGGCGGAGGAGCTTGTTTTGCAGGTCGGGAATTTCCGCCACGCCGCCGCAGCCGAAATATCCGTCCTCGATGGGCTCGCCCGTAAAGCGCGCTTCGCTCGCGTACACTTTGAGTTTGCCGTTTTCGGTAAAGCAGTTGGAGAAGGTCATATCAAACGCCGCGATGCGCCCCTCGTTGCTCCCCCAGCCCGAACCGGGGTCGCCCTTGGCGAACATCTTGTGTTCGGTGACCGTGCCCTTGCCCGCCATCAGCGTCTGTGCGACGGGCCCGCAATGGAAAAGAATGACCTTGTTTTCGTCGTCCCCGTAGTTGTTATTCCAGTCGAGGCACGCCGTCGGCTTGCCGCTGGCGAGCGCCATCGCGCGCATAGTGATCGCGGAGCACAGATCGATCTCGCAGGAGCAGACGATGCCGCGGTCGTTGAGCTCGGAAATGAGCACGCACGGGCAGACACGCAAAATTGTTTCCATCTCGTTCCAGCAGCGGAGGGTGATGGCGTCCAGATGATACTCTTCGATGTACTCGTCGATGACGACGGAAATTTTTGCGAGCGTAAACTTGTTCTTTTCGGGAACATGCGAAAAATCGGTGTAATTTTCCAGGCGCTTCACCTTTTCGATCACCTTCTTGTCCGTATCCTTTTTCTGACCGACCTTGAAGATGAGTTCGGAAAGGTCAAAACTTTCCACGTTGATGCCGTATCGCTGCAGGGTGACTTCGTCAAAGCGCACCGTTTTGAACGCCGTCGTTCTGGCGCCGATGCAGCCGAGGTTGAACCGCTTCATCCCCTTGACCACGCGGCAAACGGCGGCAAAGTCTTCGAGGTTCTTGCGGAAGGCTTCGCTCAAAGGATGCACGACGTGCGGCTTCATCACCGTAAAGGGAATGTTGTACTGATAAAAGACGTCCGTCACCGAAAATTTCCCGCAGAAAGCGTCGCGGCGATGCGCAAAATCCATCTTGCCGATCTCGTCGGGGTACGCCTGCATGAGAATGGGGACATTCGCGTCCTGCAAAGCCGCCACCGCGCCGTTTTCGTCGATAAAGATGGGCATGCACAGGATGACGCCGTCGTATTCCCCTTCGTGGCTCTTCAGCCAGTCGTGGTACAGTTTTCCCTCGTCGCGCGTCTCCACTGCGCCGTAACGGGTCGCCTTTTCGTCCATGACGAGCGCTTCATGCCCCGCGTCCGTCACTGCCTTGATCATGTCCGCGCGGGCGCCCGCGATCAGTTCCGCGGGCATAAAGCCGCGGTTTCCGAAAAACAATGCAAATTTCATCTCAGAAAAACTCCTTTAACTTCCGATATATTTTTTTGTATTTTTTGTACTGCCCCTCGTATGCCTCGCTCCTCTTTGCGTCGGGCAAAAACTCTTCCTTGTACCGCACGAAAATGCGGACCGCCTCAGGCAGATCTTTTACCGCCCCCATTGCCGCCGCCTGCAAGATCGCACAGCCGCACAGCCCGCCCTCGGACGAGCGCAGTGTGCGCACGGGCACCTTCTGCACGCTCGCTTTGAGCGAGAGCCATTTCTTCGAATTGGCGCCGCCGCCCGTTGCGACGATGCGGCGGATGCGTATGCCGTATTTCCTGCAGCGCTCCGCATTCAGGCGCATTTCCATCGCCGTCCCTTCCATGATTGCCTTGTAGAGGTCTGCATCCCTTGTCCCGACAGAGAGATTGAGAACGGCACCCTTGGCGTTGATGTTCTGGTACGGCGTTGCCGCGCCCGCAAAATAGGGAAGGACGAGGATACCCGAAGGAGAATCGTCTGTTTTTTCGAGATACGTATAGACGTTTTCTTCCTCTCCATGATAGCCGTGCAATATGTCCTTGCGGTACCAGTTGACAAGCGATCCGCAAGAGTAATTGAACATATAGGTACAGTACAGCCCCGGCACCGCGTACGGCACGCAGACGTACCCTTCCATGCCCATGGAGACATCGGAAGGCCTTTGGGAAAAGAGGGGCGTGATACATTCTACCGTACCCATGCCGTCCACCGCGTCGCCCGCCTTTACCGCGCCCGCACCGAGCGCGGAACAGATCTGATCGTGCGAACCCAATACCAGCAGACAGCTTCCGCGAATGCCCAGTTCCTTTTTCAGTTCTTCCCGCAGTTCCCCTACGATACTGCCCGTGGGAGCGGGCGAAGAAAACAGTTCGGCGGATATCCCGCATTGTTCCAAAATTTCTTTGCTGAACTGCAGCGTCTTGATATCGAATGCGCCCGTGCGCGAGGCAAGGGCATAGTCGATGACCCTTTTCCCCGTCAAAAGGTATCCCAGATAATCGCAGATGAGCATGCACTTTTTGGCGCGTGCAAATATCTCGGGGCGGTTCTTTCTGATCCAAAGGAGCTTGGAAAGGGAATACATGCTCTGCGGCACAGTTCCCGTCACGGAAAACAGTTTCTCCGCGCCGAATGTCTGCAACAGCACTTCCGCTTCCTTCTCCCCGCGCGGGTCGGTGTACAGCATGGGGTCGGACAAAAGTTCGTCCTTTTCGTCCAGCAACACGAAGGACTCGCCGAAAGAAGAGATACACAGGGAGGAGATCTCGTATTCTTTTGCCGTATCCGCAAGCATCTTTTTCACGCGGGAAAAAACGCCTCGGATATTCGCATATTTCTCCCCTTCTTTTTCCAAAAAGGCGTATTCTTCCGAGCTGTATCTTAAAATTTCCCCTTGCTCGGAAAACAGCTGGCTTTTACAGCAGGTCGTGCCGATATCCAAACTTAAAAAGTTCATGCGCTTTTTTTCTCCCTTTTTCTTTTCCGACTGCATTATACTTGCTTTTTGGCGGAAAATATAGTATCATTTGCACATAAATATGGTAATTTTGTTTGAGAGATTACTAAAATGCAAGTGTACGATACGGAGAAAATGAAGACGCTTCTGCACGACTTTTATTTTCTGACGGGGATCAAGATCTGCATTTATGACAGCGCCGAAAACGAGATCTGTTATTATCCCGAAAAACTTTCCGCCTTCTGCTCTGCCCTGCGCAAAGACGAGGCGATGGACCGCCGCTGTACGGAATGCGACAAAAATGCCTTTTCCGTCTGCAAAAAGACGCACAGACAGCACAGCTATACCTGCCATATGGGGCTTTTTGAATGCGTTTCCCCCGTGCTGTACGAGGACAGGATCGTGGGATACATCGCCGTGGGACAGATCAGAAGGGACAAAGAGGCGGGATTTGACGGGGCGGCCGCCCGACTGAGCGCGGAAAAGGCGGAACAACTGCGGGACAGCTACGAAAAACTTCCCCTGTTCAGCCGCGAAAAGATAGAAGCCGCCGTGCACATCCTCGACGCCTGCACGGGATACGAGTATTTGAAAACGCTTGTCTTTTCCGCAAATAACAGGCTGGATTCGCGCATCAACGACTACATCGAAAAGAACATGGAAGGAGATCTGAGCGTAGCAAAACTGTGTTCGGAATTCCGCCTGTCCAAGACGGAATTGTACGAGATCTTCCGCGAGTTTTTTTCCGATCCCGTGGCGGAATTCATCAAAAAACGCAGGCTGGAAAAAGCCTGCGGATTGTTGAAAGACACGGCACTGCCCGTAAATAAAATTGCAAAAAAATGCGGCATTCCCGATTACAATTATTTTTCAAAACAATTTAAACTTTGTTTTTCCGTTTCCCCGTCCGAATGGAGACAAAATTATATATCCAAGTTAAACACCTCCGAATAAAATGTTGGCCTTAACCTTACAAATATTAAGCTCTTTTCTGCAGTAATCTTCTTCCCCCTGGGTAGTTCACATTCTCCTGTCACAATGACAGGTGCCACCCTCCACAAAGAGAACAGAGTTGTCCCTTTTCAGAAAAACGCCGTTAAAAATTGTTTAAGTTAAGCGGCAAGGCTGTTTTTCAGCATTCCGGCTTTCCCTATGCCCACGTTTTAACCGTTTCTCTTTTTCAAAAGAATCAGTACTACGCCGCCCGCAAAAAGGACTACAACCAGCACCACGACCGCAATGACGATCCAACCGTTTCTCTCCTGGATCTCGAAAGTGTACGCCGTTGTATTTCCTGCCTCATCGGTCACCACTACCCTGTATTCTCCTGCTTCCGTCAGCATTTCGCCGAACGCGTATTCTACCTTCTCATCGTTCCGATACACCTCGACCGCCGCTTTTTCAGACAAATCAGAAAGCGTTACGCCGCTCTTCGTTGTACCCTTATCCGCCACGCCTTCAAGTTTCAGCGTCGGGGCAGTCATATCTACCGTAACCTTAAACGAATACGTTGTCCCGTTTGCCACAACCCCAACTTCATAGATTCCGTCTTCGTTCAGTTCCAAGGTTCCGTAATTAAGGCGCTTCTCTTCCCCGTTCACAAACACCTTTTCAAACCCGGGCATCTCGTCGAAGTTATGCTCGAATTTCTGTACGAGAGACTGAACGATCGTGAAAGACATTTCCGCTTTATTCCCGAGTGCATCCGTGATCATCAAGGTGTAATCGCCGGCTTCTGTAATGGCATCGCCGAGTTTGTATTCGACAACTTCCTCATCTTTCGTGATAACCAGCGTTACTTCTTCGTCTGCCGTCACCGTCACAGAATTGGACAAGCCCTTGTCGTTTACGTTGATCACAAAGCCTACTTCCTTATCAATCGTAAACTTTACTTCCGTCTTATTTCCTGCACGGTCTGTTACGACAATAGTATATTCCCCGATTGTCCCTTAAAGCGGACTCAAAAAAACAATTTGCAACCGTGGCGTGTGCTTGTCTTTGATACGAGCGGGAATGACCTCATTCAAAGCAAGCGCAAAACTTACGAATTCTTGCAAGGTTCCGATATTCCAAGCCGCCCGTACGCATAGGCGGTAAGACGGATCGCGCCTTCGGATCGGGAATGTCGGCAGGGGCTTTCGCAGCCTTTTAACGATCGCAGTCACGCAGATCCGGCTTCCTGATAAAAGAGTCTTGACATTTTCGAACGGTCGGTACCTGAGTGAATATTGCTATCCGTACCGCAGACAAGCGCAATGCGCATATATGCTCCCAATATAATGCGCAGCGAAAACCTCTCGGGGAAGATCAGCCCCGCAATGCCGATAACGGATACCTTATCTATTTTTCCACTCTACCGTTATCTCTGTACCCTGTCTGTAAGTATAAGACCAATCCGGATCCCAACCTTCGGGTCTTTCCGCTACTTCGCAAATGACCGTAAGATCGACCGTATTGTTGTTGAAAACCAGTTCGCCAACGGAAACCACGCTTTCGGGGATCGTTATTTCCGAGATCGCCGCCTCGGAAAACGCTTTTTCGCCTATGCTCTCCAACCCGGAACAATCGCCGAGATTTACGGTATTCAATGCCGAGCAACTCGCAAATGCGCCGTTGCCCAACGTCTGCA
>CATYEP010000112.1 GCA_958405585.1 uncultured Eubacteriales bacterium | reverse complement strand
CGGTGTACAGCGTCGTGTAAGCCGCCGCCTTGTCGTCCGTCATCTCTTTGCCCCAGTAACGCTCTCTGCCACGGCGCACATACCAGTTGGAAAGAACATCCACAAAATCCTGCAACGCACGCGCACTGTCCGTAATGTTATACTTATTCAGCCCCTCGTCCACCGTCCTGATCAGCGTATTCAGCTTGGACAGGATCCATTTGTCCATCAGGGACAGTTTGCATTTCTTCAGATCGTACTTACTCGGATCGTATTTGTCGATCTCCGCGTACAGTACAAAGAACGCGTAAGAATTCCACAGCGGCCCCATATAGCGGCGCTGTGCCTCCGATACCGCTTCCGGATAGAAACGCGAAGGAATCCACGGCGCGCTGGAGGTATAGAAATACCACCGCACGGCATCGCTGCCCTGTTTGTCCAGTACGCTCCAGGGATCCACAACATTGCCCTTATGCTTGGACATCTTCACGCCGTTTTTGTCGTTGACGTGCCCCAAAACGATACAGTTTTTGAAAGGCGCTTTCCCGAACAGGATCGTCGAGATGACCAACAATGTATAGAACCATCCGCGCGTCTGATCCACCGCTTCCGAAATGAAATCGGCGGGGAATGTTTCATTGAAAAGATCTTTGTTTTCAAACGGATAATGATACTGCGCAAACGGCATGGAACCCGAATCGAACCAGCAGTCGATCACTTCGGGCGTACGCTTCATCGTTCCGCCGCATTCGCACTTGAACGTGCATTCATCAATATACGGGCGGTGCAATTCAATATCGCCCTTAATTCCGCAAAGCTCTTTCAGCTCCGCCTTGCTGCCGATCACGTGTACCTTTCCGCAGTCCGGACACACCCACACGGGAAGCGGGGTACCCCAGTAGCGGTCGCGCGAAAGACCCCAGTCGATCACGTTCTCCAGGAAATTCCCCATGCGCCCCGTTTTGATCGTTTCAGGCATCCAGTTGACGGAATTGTTTGCCTTGATCAGTTCGTCCTTGACCGCCGTCACTTTGATAAACCAGCTCTCGCGTGCATAGTACAGCAAAGGCGTATCGCAGCGCCAGCAATGCGGATAGCTGTGTTCGTACAGCATCTCTTTAAACAAAAGCCCCTTCTGTTTCAGAAGTTCAATGACGCCTTTATCCGCTTTTTTGACAAACGTACCGGCAAAATCCGTTACGGCGGGCTTGAAACAGCCGCGCTCGTCCACCATGTTGACCACGGGAAGCCCATACTTCTTTCCGACGCGGTAGTCGTCTTCACCAAACGCGGGAGCAATATGAACAATACCCGTGCCATCCGTCAGCGTTACGTAGCCGTCGCAGACGACATAATACGCCTTTTCACGGAAAGACCCCTTTGCATAATCAAACAGCGGCTCGTATTCCGTATGTTCGTATTCCTTGCCCTTTTTTACGGACAGAACTTTGTAATTTTCAAAAAGCGACGCGACCAGCGCCTGCGCCAGCACATAATGCGCGCCGTCTTCCGCTTCGATCTCCACATAATCTTCATCCGCATTCATGCACAGCGCCACGTTGGAAGGAAGCGTCCAGGGCGTCGTAGTCCACGCAAGAAAATAACTGTTTTCCAGGCCCTTCCTGCGGAAACGCACGTATACGGAAGTCTCTTTAACATCCTTATACCCCTGCGCCACTTCGTGCGAGGAAAGCGCCGTTCCGCAGCGAGGGCAGTACGGCACAATCTTATGTCCTTTGTACAGCAAGCCTTTCTTCCAGATCTCTTTCAGCGCCCACCAGACCGATTCAATGTATTTGTCGTCATAGGTAACGTACGGGTTCTCCATGTCCGCCCAGTATCCGACCCGTTCCGACATCTTCTCCCATTCGCCCTTATATTTCCATACGCTCTCTTTACATTTCTTGATGAACGGTTCAATACCGTATTTTTCTATATCCTGCTTACCGTCCATCCCCAGAAGTTTCTCTACTTCCAACTCGACGGGAAGCCCGTGCGTATCCCACCCCGCTTTACGCAAAACATGCTTGCCCTTCATCGTCTGGTAACGCGGAATAATATCCTTCATGACACGCGTAAGAATATGCCCGATGTGCGGCTTGCCGTTCGCCGTGGGAGGCCCGTCGTAAAACGAGAACTCTTCGCCGCCTTCGTTCTCTTTCACACTGTCTTCAAATACCTGCTCTTTTTCCCAGAACGCGATCACGTCCTTTTCACGGTCGACAAAATTCATCGCCGTGTCAACTTTGGAATACAGCTTTTTATCCCGATCCATTGCTTTCTCTCCTTGCGGTAGTTTCACAATTTAAAAAAGTCCTTCTCGTTTTCGGAAAACAAAGAAGGACCACCAAAACATACTTACATACGCCTTTTTTGATAACGCGGAAAAAATAACCGCGCGCAAGACTACTTGACTTTCCCGTTCGCCCCGCGTGCTGAAAGGGGATACCTTTTGCATACCTGCATATCCCCTTTTCACCTGCCGGGGACTCTCTGAAAGAAGCCGTGCAAAAAGCTTGTCCTTTGTAAACGCATTTTATTCGTTTCTATTATTTTACCAGTCCTTCCGCAATTTGTAAAGCGATTTTGCACCCTTTCCTGTTTTTTATATACCCATACAAACTTTTCCTGTCTCTCTCCCAACAATACCGTTTGCCCGCATTCCTTTCTGTGCCGAAAAAACCTTTCAAATACTCTGTCCATATTTTCCCCCTAAAGGCGCCGTTCCGCTCATTTACAAGAACGCCGCCCCGAAAACACAGCGCGCCGGGACACTGTTTTCCTGCCCGGCGCCATATAACTTTTAATTGTAATCTTCCATGATCTTGCCGATACGCACAAGGTCGGCAGGCGTTACAAAATTGACAATACGTTCCCCTGTTTTCCCGTTTTCCGATACGGCCACCGCAAGCAGTTTCTTGTTTTCCTCAAATGCCGTTAAAATATCCTGCAGAGTGTTCTTCTTTCCGAGATACTTATAGTAAACAAACAGATCCGTTTCCGAAAGCACCGCCTCCACAGGCGTTTCCGATAACCAGACATCCGTATTCAGACCGCGCTGGATCGCTTCGCCCAATTCGCGGATAATGCGCCTGTTGTTGATGATCCCGATCATGCGCTTTCCGCGGTAAACGGGAAGATTGGAGTACCCCGTCTTCGAAATCAGCAACACTGCCTGCCGCAAGGACAATTCCGCTTCAATGCTGACGATCCGCTTTTCCTGCAAAGTTTCTCCGATCGTGGGCGGCATACACACCAGGCGCTCGATCAGCTTGATCTCCTCCACGACCTCATCGCACGGCACCGCTATGATCTGCCCGTCCGTGCTCTGATGTACGATCGCGTTGCGCAAACGTGCATAATCCGCCAGGTCGTTTTCATATTTGCGTATCACCGAATTCTTTTCCGCACACCTGCGGATAACATCCGTAAATGGCTGCGACGGCTTGAAGCCGTACAGATCCCGTAGCTGCGCGTCGATCTTATTATAACTGTTGATAAATTCCGTTGCGTTGCGTTTATCCATATTGTCTCCTTACCCTACCATTGTAACATCCTTTCGGATAATTTGCAATACACATCCGGAAATTTCGCCAAAACTTCAGAAATCTTCCCGCCGCCTTCGTGCCAGACCTCTCGTCCGCACCGTCACCAATCTATATTCGCGCGAAGGCGTAATCGTAAAATCACACTCGCGCTTCGCTGAACGCATGAGAATCTCTCCCTCCGGGGAAGAAATTTGCGCGATCCCCTCTCCGCTCATGCAGATCGGCACCCCCGAACAGAATGCGCTCGCCCGAAGCATGAGCTGCGGCGCAAAATCTTCCGCTTCGCCGAACACGTTGAAAATAACGTCCGCATCGCACAGAGCAAGCGTTTCCGCGACCGACGGATAAAACAGATCCTCTCCCACACACAGACCGATCTTACCCGCACCCGTTTCATAAACTTTCAGATGCGCACCGCTCCTGAAATCCGTTTCCGCCGCATGCAGCATATCCGCAACACCCAATATTTTACCTTTTTCCGCGATCGCCGCGCTCTTGTGTTTGACCCCGCAGGAATCCGTATAGCATCCGCTCACTACCACACAGCCAAGCTCACGGCTCAAAATCGCCATATCCTCCAGTTTCGCCGTTTCTCCGGCAAGTTCCCTGCGGTAATCGATTTCCCCCAAACCGTGAAAACCGAGCGCCAGCACATCACAGCCGGAACGCGCGGCGCCTTCCGCGCTTTCGCTCAGCTCGCCTTCCGTCACAAAATGGATTTTCATGCCAACCTCCCTCCTGCTTATTCTATACATTTGCCCGCAAAAGTGTTCCGACTGAAATTTTTTTCGGAAATTTTCCTTATAATGGCAGAATCGCTTGCAAATTACATTCAATATGCTATAATTTTATCGGAACATTTTTTGTTTCAGTTCTCGGGAGTTTTTATGCAACGAAAAATACGTCTGACTCCGGTACGGTTTCTTGTGCTGGGGTATCTGGCTATTATTCTCATCGGGGCAATTTTACTGGTTCTGCCCCCTTCATCCAAAATCGACGGCGGCGCTCCGTTTATGGACGCTCTGTTTACCGCCGTTTCCGCTTCCTGCGTGACGGGACTCGTCCTGCACGACACCTATCTGTACTGGTCGCCCCTCGGTCAGGCCGTGATCCTTGTTCTGATCCAGATGGGCGGCATAGGGTTTATGACTGTCGTTTTTACACTCTGGAAGATCGGCGGCAAAAAGATCGGACTCAAAGAGCGCATGTTCATGCAGGAATCCGTCAACGCACCCGTTGTCGGCGGCATGATGCGTCTGACCATGACCATCCTGGTCGGCACTCTGATTTTCGAAGCACTCGGCGCATTTGTGCTGTGTTTTCGGTTTGTGCCTGATTTCGGATGGGGAAAAGGCATCTGGTTTGCGGTGTTTACATCCGTTTCCGCATTCTGCAACGCGGGTTTTGACCTCATGGGCGCTACCGGAGAAGAGTTTGCCTCCCTTACCGCCTATTCCGGAGATCCGATCATCTGCATTACGATCCCGCTCCTGATCATCATCGGCGGGCTGGGTTTTTTTGTATGGGACGATCTCAAGGAAAATAAATTCTGCTTCCGCAAATGTGCACTGCATACAAAATTGGTACTCGTTACCACTGCCGTGCTGATCGTCGTGCCGACTATCATTATCATCATCGCGGAAAACGGTTTGCCCTGGCAGGAAAGAATTCTTTCCTCCTTCTTTACCGCCGTTTCGCCGCGCACCGCGGGTTTCAACGTTTTGCCGTTGTCGGGAACAGGAGCGGTCAAAGAAGCCGTCATCTTTACAACCATTCTTCTCATGTTTGTCGGCGGATCTTCCGGCTCAACTGCAGGCGGCATCAAAACCAATACGTTTGCGACGCTGTGCCTATCCCTGTTGTCACTGCTGACCGGAAAGCGTTCCGTGGAATGCTTCGGGCGCCGCATTGACGAAGAAAACGTCAAAAACGCGCAACAGTTTGTTACCTTATACCTGCTGCTTGCCTGCGCCGCCGTCATCGTTATTTGTCTGCTGGAACAAAACAACCCGACCGTCACTTCTTTGACGGACGTCGTTTTCGAAGTCTTTTCCGCAATCGGTACCGTAGGATTGACACTCGGGATCACCCCAACACTCTGCATCGGTTCGGAAATCATTCTTGCCATTCTCATGTATCTGGGCAGGGTCGGATGTCTGACATTCATGCTGTCCCTGCGCACCCCCAATTCACCCACCGCGTCTCTCCCGATGGAAAAAGTACGCGTAGGTTGAGTTTTGATCCATTTTTTTAGAAACGTATTGCGGTTTTTTATTCGAAATCGCTTACGGTAAAAATTCTCCGTCCTCGAACGGAAATAAAAAAAGAAGGTTTGTATGAAATCTGTTTTGGTTATCGGACTCGGAAGATTCGGCACTTATATCGCCAAAAAATTTACAGAGCTGGGCAACCACGTCATGGCGATCGACACCGACGAAGAAAAAGTCAATGAGATACTGCCCTATGTCACAAGCGCTCAGATCGGCGACGCTTCCAAACCCAGCGTCCTGGACGCCATCGGCGTAGATAACTTTGATATCTGCGTCGTATCCGTCGGCGAAAATTTTCAGGCTTCCCTGGAAACCACCTCACTTTTAAAAGAAGCCGGCGCAAAATTTGTACTTTCCCGCGCTTCTACCGAAATTCAGGCAAAATTTCTGCTCCGTAACGGCGCAGACGACGTCGTATTTGCAGAAAAAGAAATGGCGGAACGCCTTGCCGTCAAGTACAGCGCCAACAATATTTTCGACTATATTCAACTTACCCCCGAATATGCCATTTATGAGATC
>CATYEP010000111.1 GCA_958405585.1 uncultured Eubacteriales bacterium | reverse complement strand
CCAATGGAACAAACGCATCCGCATACTTCTCCGCCGCCTTCCTTATACAGGAAAGCATGCAGTCAAAATTCTTCCGAAAACGCTTTTTGTCAGGCACATTAAATAAAAACGGTTCCACCGCAATCAGCTTCGCTTTTCCGTCTTTGATCTCCGCTAACGTCCGTTCGTATGCCGCCGAAAAAGCATCTTCTTCAAACGTCACATCCATTCCGCTGCGACTCCATACGTCATTGATCCCGATCAGAACCACCGCAATATCCGGCCGCTGCTCCCGCATCTCTTTCTCCGCCAACGCCTCAAGATCTGCGATCCGGCTGTGACTGACTCCGCAATTTACAAACTCAAAATGAATATCTTCGTACAAATTTTTCAGCTTCTCATGTAAGATATAAACATATCCGTCGCCAAGCGACAAAGGATCGCCTTTCTCCCGATTGGCTTCCGTAATCGAATCACCGAAAAATAAGATCTTCATTCTTTCTCCCCCGAAAATTCTTTGTTGTATAACGTTATACACTTCTGCACGATCTCTACCGCTTTATCCCGCCCCATAATCTCTTTCACCGATGTCGTCTTATGCTCAAGCACTTTATACACCTCGAAAAAATGCATCATTTCATCAAAAATATGCCGCGGCAGCTGTGATATATCCGTATAAATATTATAGGTCGGCTCCCGAAACGGAATCGATATGATCTTTTCATCCATCTTTCCGTCATCGATCATGTTGATAACTCCGATCGGGTAACATTGCACCATCGTGGCCGGCAGAATCGGCTCACTGCATAAAACCAAAACATCCAGAGGATCTCCGTCCTCCGCCAATGTCCGCGGAATAAAACCGTAACTTGCCGGATATACCGTGGATGTGTATAAAACCCGATCCAACTTCAATACACCCGTCTCTTTATCCAGTTCATATTTGCTCCTGCTGCCTTTTTGAATCTCAATATAACACATAAAATCATCTTTTTTTATGCGTGTATCCGAAATATCGTGCCAAATATTCATCAATCTTTACTCCTTTTTTCTATTTTATCATACAAGTAACCCCTTTGCAATACTTATTTCAAACTTTTTAGTCAATTATACAGCATTTTTCTGTAATTTCCCAATTTTCGACTTCTTTTTCCCTCTTATTCCTCCATTATCCGACTTTCATTTTTTCTTTCTCCCTTTTTTTGAAATATTTTTTAAATGGTAACAATTCTCTTTGACAAACTTATAAAATTATGGTATTATTATTTAGCGTGGAAACGATAAGCTCCGCTGAGAGATCTTATCCGTCTGAGCCGGATGCAGAAGTACCCAAGTGGCTCAAGGGGCTCCCCTGCTAAGGGAGTAGTACGGGAAACCGTAGCGCGGGTTCAAATCCCGCCTTCTGCGCCACATCTGAAAACCACTCTGTATAGTATGTTCTATTCGTTGTAGCATCACTGTATAGAGTGATTTTTTTGTTTTTTAGGCACATAGTTAGACACATTTCCAACACAAGTTCATACGCAATCCTCGACACAATCCTAACCACAAGCTCCGCTCAAGACATATCTTCGGCACACATTTGGTATACGTCAAACATAAAACCGAACAAAATCAGATTCCCCTGCATACGCAACGAAACGCCCCCAAAAAAAGCATCTTACTTTTGGGGGGCATACCATACCGTCAGGGAGTCATTTTTAATAAAAGTTCTTATAACTTTTCGATACAGTGATCTGTTTTTTATAAAACACTCTTATAACCCTTTCGCTGCAGCGATAATGTCTGCTTACGAAAAAGCCCGTCGGGGCAAATTTTTGCGCCGACGGGCTTTTTTGCATTTCCTATTTTGTATAATCATCCAAAACCGATTTACTTACATCCAAAGAGCGGATTTTCTCACGCAACGGCAAAACGTACGGAGGAGAAACCGAAAGCTCGTCAATATGGCAAGCCGCAAAAAATTCCGTCAAAGCAGGATCTCTCGCCAGTTCTCCGCATACGCCGATCCATTTGCCTTTGGCATGCGCACATTCCGCCGCATAACGGATCAGCCGCAGGATCGCTTTATGATGCGGATCCGCTATCTTTTCCAAAGACTGATTCTGACGATCTGCCGCTAAGGTATACTGCGTCAAATCATTGGACCCGATACTGAAAAAATCCACTTCTTCCGCCAATTCGTCGGCGATCAGAGCCGCCGCAGGCGTTTCGATCATGATACCGATCTGCATATCCGCGCGAAACGGGATCTTTTCCTTTTCAAGATCCTTCCGCACTTTTACTGCCATTTCTTTCACCCAGCGCACTTCGCTGACGCTGATGATCATCGGTACCATCGCCGCTACGTTCCCATCCGCCGATGCACGGTAGATCGCGCGCAGCTGTGTATACATGATCTCCGGCCGCTCAAAACATATGCGCACCGAACGCATACCCAAAGCCGGGTTTTCTTCCTTCGGAAGATGAAAATACGGCGCTTGCTTATCTGCTCCGATATCCATTGTACGGATCACCAGAAGTTTTCCGCCCAGAAGTTTTGCCGCACGCGAATATTCTTCATATTGTTTCTGCTCGTCCGGATAATCGCTGCTCTCCAGATACAAAAACTCACTGCGGAACAATCCTACGCCTTCGCCCCCGTTGTCCAGCACCGCTTTCACGTCTTCACTGTTCCCGATATTGCAATATATACGCATTTCCACGCCGTCCGCCGTAACGCTCTTTTGCCCGACCAGCTCCTGTCGACGCAACCGCTCGGCGTCCGTCCTGCGCTTTTTTTCTTCATACTCCGCAAGCGTTTTCGCATCGGGATCTACGAGTACTTTTCCCGTAAATCCGTCTACAATACACAGTTTTCCGTCGAAGGGAAGATCTATGCTGTCACGTATGTTCACGACGGAAGGCAACGCCAGCGTACGAGCCAGAATTGCCGTATGTGAATTATCCGAACCAAAGGTCGTCACAAAACCGAGCACCTTGCTCTTATCCAGTTTTACCACGTCACTCGGCGTAAAATCACTCGACGCGAGAATACGCGGCCCGTCCAGCTCGATTTCTTCTTCTTTTTTCCCGATTATATAACCGCCCAGCCGTTTCGCCACATCAATGACATCCACCGCCCGCGCTTTCATGTACTCGTCATCCATTCTTATGAACATCTGCGAAAGTTCAAACCCCGCTTCGTCCACTGCGCGCGCCGCACTCTCCCCTGCCTCGATTTTGGCAATAACGGCATCTTCCAGATCCGCATCCTGCGCCATCATCGAATGCATGCTGAAAATTTCCGCTTCCGCCTCACCGACCGAAGCCGACGCCTTTTCATACAAAGCATTCAGTTCCGTAACTGCCTTCTCGCGCGCCGCATAAAATTTTTCTTTTTCCTGTTCCGACGTTCCTTGTTCGACGGGCGCTACGGAATCGTCATGCCGCACGATCTTCAGCTTCCCGATGGCGATCCCTGCGAATACGCTCTTTCCGCTGTATTCCGTCATGATTCCGCTCCCTTCCTGTTAAAGATTTGCTTCCACGACCACTTTCATACCGGCGATCGCCGCTTCGGCATCCTCTCCCTCGCAAAGCACGTTGATCGCGTCCCCGCATTTAACACCCAGAGACATGACCGCAAAAATACGTTTCGCATCCGCTTTTTTGCCCTTCGCTTCGATCGTAACCGCACTTTTATATTTTTTCGCTTCCGCAACCAAAAGTCCCGCAGGACGTGCGTGGATCCCCAAACTGTCCTTGATCACATACTCAAACTTCATTTTCCTGTCCTCCGATTTATTCTTATTTCTGAATATCCACACGAACGGTGTACCCGTTCATTTCATATCTTTTTGCCGTACATCCGCCTTCGATCTTCACTGCATATTTCTCCGGATATAAGCGCGTCGTGAACACACACTCTCCATCGTTGACATAAATTTCACACACGGACACATCCATAAAAATGCTCGCTTTTTCCGCACACACTTTACCTCGGCGTTCCGTCCTGCCGCGCCCCGCTTCCGTCAGAAACCGCAATACGCATTCCTCTTTCTCAAACAAAATTTCCAGCGCGTCGCTCAGCAATACTTTTGTCCCCGCCGAAATGTTTTCCAGCTCCAGGTTATACGCCGTACACTCTTCCTGCATCGAAAGCTCACATCCGCGCAGGTTTTTCAGTTCTGACGCCGGCATCTGATACAGTTTTCCTTTCTTTTCCGTCAATTCGCGCGGCATCGTCAACGCATGCTGCCAGCCCTCCGCGATCGTCGGAACATTGTCATACGGAACATCCGGCATTCCGATCCATCCGTAAAGAATACGGCGATTTCCGTCCCAAAACGTCTGCGGTGCGTAAAAATCAAATCCGCAATCCCATTCACGATAATTTTCCGCATCCGCTTCCCCGACAAAATACCCGGAAGAATAGACGCTCTGGAATTGATATCTTTCGTGCGGCACGCCCTGCGGCGACGCACACAAAAACTGCTTTCCGTTTAATGAAAACAAGTCCGGACATTCCCACATATACCCGAATTTCTGAGGTGTCGTAACGACCTTTTGCAACGAAAATTGAATACCGTCCTGCGATTCATAAACCAAAATCGCACCCGTATCGCCTTTCAGCCTGCCGCCGAGCACCATTCGGTATCCCTGCGGCGTTTTTTCCACTTTCGGATCACGAATGTGTCTGGTAAACTCCTCCGGATAGTCGCAGGTGCGCAAAATCACCTGCTTTTCCCCGAACGTAAAACCGTCCTCCGAACGGATCAGGATCGTGTTCGATTCTCTTCCGTCCGAAATATAATCATATTCTTTGTCTTTCCGCTTTATATTTCCCGTATAGTAGATCCGAAGCCCTTTTCCGTCAGGAAGCGCACTGCCCGAATAGGCTCCGTCCTCATCCCATTCCGTATCCGGATAGATCGCTACCCCGTAAAACGTCCAATGCAACAAATCCGTCCCCGCATAATGTCCCCAGCTGCGCATTCCCGTACCGCGTGCGCTCTCCGGTGCGTATTGGAAAAACACGTGGTACAGGCCGTTCGCATAACACAGTCCATTCGGATCATTCATCCAGCCGACGGGCGGCATCAGATGATACCGGCAACGGTATCTGCCTTCCGCTACGGCCGGTATCTTCATCTGTACTTTTGCCGCGTTCTCCCGCAATCTCTTTTGCAATTCCGTCATGCCTGCACGCTCTCCGCCGCTTCTTCCGTCCTCTTCTCTTCCGCACGCAGAACTTCTTCGCCAAAGTTTACTTTGCCCTGCCGCAATACATCCACCGCCGCATAATCATCCGCATTGGTCACAATTACAGGAGTCGTGATATCATATCCTGCTTCCGCAATCGCCCTTTGGTCAAACGTCAGCAATGTCTGGCCTCTGTGTACAGCATCTCCTTCCTTCACGAGCGCCGTAAAATATTTGCCTTCCAAAGCAACCGTGTTCAGCCCCACATGAATCAGAACCTCTATGCCGCTGTCACTCGTAACCCCGACAGCATGCTTTGTTTCAAACAATGTCGTCACCTTTCCGTTGAACGGAGCCACAACCTTGCCCGCTTCAGGTACTACGGCAAATCCCTGCCCCAGCACTCCCGCTGCAAACGTTTCGTCTTTGACTTCCGTCAACGCGATCGCATTCCCTTTCAAAGGACTGTATACTTTATCCTTTTCGCAGGGCGCCTCATCCTTGTACCAGATAAAAGATACCACAAACGCCGCCGCAGACGCTATAAGGATCGTGAGTATATAGTTGACGATATTCCATGCACCCAATCCCAATTCTGAATTGGGTACCGTGATCAAAATCCCGAAAATTCCCGTTACACCGTACGCCGATGCGCCGACATGTGTCAGAGCCGCAAACAAGCCGCCGACCGCTCCGCCGATCATTCCCGCAATAAAAGGCTTTTTATAGCGCACGTTCACACCGAAGATCGCAGGTTCCGTAATACCCATATACGCCGAAAGAGCTGCCGGTACTGCCATGGCTTTCACTTTCTTGTTTCGCGTTTTCAAAGCCACCGCCAGCGCCGCTGCACCCTGCGCTACGTTCGCCGCCGTTGCGATCGGCATCCAGATATTCGCCCCGCCATTGCTGAGAAAACCCTGCTCGATAAGATTGTACATATGATGCACACCCGCAACAACCGTCGGAGCATACACCGCACCCACAAAGAAGCCGCCGATCCCGAAAGGCACCGAAATCAGCCAGGACGCACCCTGCAAAACCCACGTTTCCAGCTGTCCGAAAATCGGCCCGACAATAAGGAGCGCCACGATACCCGAAGCCAGAACGGACGCCAAAGGAACCACGAACAAATCAAGGATCTCCGGCACTACTTTATGCAGTTTCTTTTCTACGAAACTCATCACCCATACCGACAGGATAACCGGGATCACGTGGCCCTGAT
>CATYEP010000110.1 GCA_958405585.1 uncultured Eubacteriales bacterium | reverse complement strand
CAAAAATAATCACGTTGATCAGTATAATGGCGATTGTTGCAACGAAAAAATAGTTTGCCGTACGTTTTGTCGTATTCTTCCGCGTATCATTCAAAACACGCGAACGCACAACACATTCCGAAATTGATTTCATTTTCCCTCTCCTTGATAAATTTATTCTATCATAGGAAATCGAAAAGGACAAGAGAAAATAAAATTTTTGCTCATTCCGGCGGCAATTTCCCTTTTACGGTGGAACCTATGCCCGAAAAGTTATCCACCGAGTCTGAATTTCAGCATCAGATTTTTCCCGACAATTTTATGTTCGATCACGAATGTACCGTTCTGGATAAATACGGTTTTCGTACGGTTTTTCCCGAAAAATTTAGCGGTGAAAATAAGAAGTTCGTTTTCCTCGTCATACGAATATTCTCCCCCCGCTTTGCGCGTTTTGCCGCGTTTTTCGATTGCAGTCAGCTCAAAGGTACCGTCCTCTTTCAATACAAGATCAACGGAACGGTACTGCTCTAAAAGATCTTTTTTCCCAAGCGTCGCTTCGATACAACGGTATTCCCCTGCATACGGTTTTGAAAAGGAACGAAGGGATGAAAGCTCTCCCGCCGCACATCCGCCGAACATCGGCAAAAAGCACAGCAAAAGAATCATCAAAAGCGATGTACTCAGAATACGATACGTCAATTTCTTATTTAAAACCATTGATTTTTATTCCCCGACAAGGTATAATAGAATGCAAATAAAGCAATTCTGCCGTCAGTATGCGCAACTTTCTGCATTTTTTACGGCATACACAGGAGATTTATGAAATTTGATGTAGAATTGGTCGGAAAAATCGGATCAATGGCTCTGATCGACAAACAGGATAACATGATCGACTATACCCGCGTTGCGCGCCTTTCCCGTGAACTTAAACCCGGTTATATCTGGATCTCCAGCGGCGCGACAGAAATCGGACGGCTGGATTATATGATGCGCGCAGGACATGAACTCGCCGATACCGAGGATTCCAAAACCGACTACGCGGCACAAGGCCAGGCGATCCTGATGCAGACGTACCGGCAATTCGTCGATGCAAAATACAGTGTCCGTCAGATCCTTGTCGAACATCATCATTTCAACGATGAAGTCAAGCGCGAACACATCCGTAAATTGCTCTTGCGCTGCGTTTCGCAGAACGCTATTCCCATCATCAATTACAACGATGCCGTTTCGCAGTCGGAAAACAGGCGCATGGAGATTGCCGCGCTGTCCCGCTCGCTCACAAAAGTGCATGAATGCATCGACAACGACGAAACCGCTTCCCTTGTGGCTTGCCTTGTCAAAGCAGAAACATTGCTTAACCTTACCAGCGTCGACGGCATCTACACGAATCCCCACGATCCTTCCACTATGATCGAAGAGATCAGCGGAAAGGATTCCTACGAACTGGTCGATAACAGTGAAAATTATAAAAAGTATTGCGACGGTTCTTCCAGAAAAGGTGCCAACGGAGCAAAAGCAAAACTCGAATACATCAAAGAGGCAGCTGCCCAAGGTACACGCGTTTTGATCGCAAACGGTAAATACTCCATCCGCCAAATACTTTCCGGCAATGTAAAATGCACAAAGATCAGTATTCGCTGACTTTACGCATAACATGGAATAATTTATGGAAATCAGAGAATTTTTAAAAGAAATCGGATTTTCTCCTGAATCCGTCGATCTCATCGAAAAAGCGGGCAGCTCTTTCGATCTGAAATCTCTTCAACATTATCGGGAAAAACTTATCGATGCCCCCACGGATATTGAAAACGTTCACGCACTCGAAAAGGCGCTTTTTCCGGACGAAAACGGAATCAAAATGCTGGCTTATATGGCGCACTGTGCTCTGCAGTCTATGGAATCGTAAAGACAAAAAGGTATACCATGCTCCGTTTTTCTTTCAACCATGCAATTCCTGTCGAGATTTTACGAAAACGATCGTACGCTTTTCGGACATCCCGTCTTTCGATGGGGCTGGTGGTTTCCGCGCCAGCTTGCCCTCAAAGAATTTCGCATCGGCATATTCGAATACGAAATGACGTGCCGCGAAAATTCAGATATTCTGAGCCTGCACATCCCTTCCGATGCCCACCTTACCGATGAAAATATTCGCCGTTCCTTTGCGGATGCGCACGCATTTTTTGCCAAATTTTATCCGTCGTACGCCAATGTCGGTGTGTACTGCGAAACCTGGCTTCTAACCCCCTGTCTGAAAGAACTGCTGTCCCCCTCTTCTAGGATCCTGCACTTTCAGACTTTCTTTGATATCCTGCATACCGATAACGACAGTCCCGCTTTCCGCGACTGGGTTTTTCCCGGTGCATCGGAAAGCATAAAAGATCTTCCCGAAAAAACATCTCTTCAAAAAAACGCAAAGGCCTATCTTCTTTCCGGCAAAAAAATCGGCTGGACGCTCGGTAAACTCAAAGACAGCTTTTTCGCATAAATCGCTTCCACGAAAATGTACTCGCCTTTGTCGGTTTTTAAAAAACAAGACTTTATTTCTTCGGATTGCCAGTCGGCGCAAAAATTTGCGCCGACTGGCAATGTTTATTTAAGTGTCCGTTCAATCTCTTTCATCCTTATGCCTGTTTGCCAAAAATCGCTTTTTACGGCTTTTTCTGTGAAACCTTGACGGAGTCTTGACGGAAAAAGGAACGGGACGCGCTGACTGCGCGTCCCGTTCCTTTTTTCCGATCGTTTAAAACTTAGTCAAGTTCATAATGGCAGCCGGAAATCTGCGTAGGAGGAAGCGTTTCGCCTTCCTTCATATACACGCAGCCCATGGATTCACCATTCGGGCCTACCACTTTGTAATTCGCCGACTTGGGCGCCGTATCACCGGAATTCAGTCTCATAATCATCTAACCTCCTGATTGAGATATCATCAGTATGCGCACCAAATTCCGATATATGCATCTTTTAAAGAAAAAATTGCAAAATCAATAAAACTGCCGCCAACAAAAACAAATACACAGAAAACCAAAAAAGTTTTTTGCCTTTTACAAGATTCAGCATCCAACGTATGGATATAAACCCGAATACAGCGGCACAAACCGTTCCCGCAGCCAGACTTTGCCAAGAAATTGCAGATACGTATGCAGGATTTTGAAACGCCTTCCATAATTCCACGCAGACAGCACCCGCTATGACGGGAATACTCAGCAGAAAAGAAAAATCCGCCGCCGTTTCCTTATCCAACCCGACCGCAACGCCTGCCGATAAAGTCGTACCGCTGCGCGAAAGCCCAGGTATGATTGCAAAAGCCTGCGCAAACCCCACTGCCATTGCGTTTTTTACCGTCAAAGGACGGAAAACTCTCATGTTTTTTGTTTTTCTGTCGCAATACAGCAACAGCAACGCAGATGCCAGGAATCCTGCCCAAAGCCATTTTCCTCCGAAAAAGATCTCATCGACGATGTCCCCAAGAAGCACGCCTGCAAGTCCTGCCGGGATCGTGCCTAATATCAGGCAAAGAAGTTTTTTTCGGTCGTACTTTAAAAACTCCCATAATCTGGGCGCATACAAAAACAGTACCGCAACCAGCGTTCCCATGTGCAACATGATCCCCAAAAACATATCTGCTCCGCCCGTATCCACTCCCAGCAACCATTCCGACAAGATCAGATGTCCGCTCGATGAGACGGGCAAGAACTCTGTCACCCCCTGCACGATCCCGAGCAAGGCTGCTTTCCATACTTCCATGCTTTTCCCTCCTGCCTGTACAACCTATTTTATGCACCGCTCGTCCCGTTTAGAAGCATCCTCCTTCCTTTGAATTCAAAACAAAATATAATTGATTTCCCGCATGAATTTTAGTATAATAGAACAAGAAATTATAACAATGTATGTTGTAGCGGAGGGAACGGATCATGATCGAAAAAATATTCGGTAAAAAATCGACCGGAATCGTATATATGATCTGTACGGGATTTCTGTTGATTTCCTTTGCATTCGCCGCCGCCGCTTATTTTCTTTGGAAAAAAGGCTCGTTCCTTACGTTGATCGGTTTTGCCATATTTACTGTTTTTGAAATTGCACTGATGAGCCTTCCTGTATTCGTCCAAAAAAAATTCAGGATCTATATCCCGCCTGCCGTTGAAATCTGTATCTGCCTTTCGTCCGTTCTTTTTCTGATCGCTCGCATGTATCCCGCCAGAACTGACCGCCTTTCCATGCTTGTACCGCTTTTTACAGGTTTTACCGTCGCAATGACCGTTTTCTGTATCCTGCACTCCCTTTCCGACTCCAAAAAAAAGTATTTTCGCAGACTTTCTGCTGTCCGCATCACAATTTTAACCTTTGTGTTTTCATTCCTGCTCGTTTTGCTCTTCAATATCGGGTTGTATATAATAGCTGTCGTAACCCGTCAATTGCCTTCGCAGGGCATCCGTTTTTTTCTCACCTATTCAGCCTCTCATCTGAGCGGAATCCTGAGCTTTTGCGTGATCGGCGCGCTGTCGCTCTATTCATCCAATCCTGAAAAATACCGATTTCAAAGTTTTAAAAACGCCGATTCCGCACAGCGCACAGCTCTCGAAAACAACAATAAAACACAATACGCCGTCATCCGCAACATCTCCCGCGATAATACCGACTACAAAATGTTGCTGCGCGGCATCAAAGCCAAATTTCTGCTCGGAAGAATTATTTACCTCGCTCTTTATGCGGGCTATCTCGTCTTTGCAGGTATTTCCTTTGCCAAATGGGGCACACTCGGCATCGTCATCATCCTTTCCTTTACCGTCGGTTTTGTTCTGATCTCATTGGTCTATACTTATGAATATCATCTTTTCCGAAACGGTTCTCCCAACCAACGTTTACGCAAATTAAAGATCGCAAAGACCATCGTACGCGTCTATACCCTGATTCTGCTCCTGACCGTTTCTTTCCTTTCCGATTATAAAATGAACGAATTTTCCATCCTCGTTTCCAATATCATGGCACTCGTCAATCTGGGATCTCTGTTTTATAATCTGTTCGGAAAACCCAAAAATTACCCAGGCGTCCATACTCCGTCCGATAAGCAAAAAAACACTCCGAACGGAAATTCCGATTTCATTCGAAAGCAAAATGGCACTGCTTTACCTGAAACAGAAAAACATACCGTTGCAAGTGATTCTTCTTCTGTCGGCAAAATCCCCGCCGAAGAGAAACAACCACCCGATCCTTCTGCGGAACCTTCACGCCTTTCCGATACGGATTGAACGATTTTTGATAAATAAACGATATACCGTACCTGCAATTTTACAGCAAAAGCTCCGCGCCGTCGTAAGATACGACGGCGCGGAGCTTTTTTGATCATGCAATGAATTTGATAAACTTTGTAAAGTGTATTAAACGCTTTCTGCGCGTAAACGCTCTCATGCGTATAAAAAGAGTAAAATCCTGTTCACTACAGCACACCTACAACATCGTTCAGGCTCTGCAACACGACGTCCGGCGAATCTGATTCGGGCAATGTTTCCGATTTATGCGCATCTGTTTCCCCGCTCAGCACGAGAATGGTATGAAAGCCATTATTTTTTCCGAAACGGATATCCGTATGCGGCCTGTCGCCTGCCATAACGATTTGCTCTTGGGAAACATGGTAACGATTCAGAATAGCTTCTCCCATGACCTGAAAAGGCTTTCCGCAGATAACATCGGGCTCTCGTCCGCTCGAACAGCGAAGCAACTGAATGAAAGAACCGACATCCGGCTTGTATACTTCCGGCGCCGGGCAGACGTCGTCCGGATGAGTTGCTATGTAAACAGCACCCTTCACAAGAAAGCGATTCATCTTTTCCAGCTTTGCGTAAGTAAGTTCCGTATCATAGGCGAGCACACAAACATCCGGATCTTCTTCCGTCAGATGGATACCTCCGGCCGCAAACTCCGCTTTCACCGCTTCCGTTGCGCATACATAAACACGTTTATCCCGATACAGCCTGTTCAGATACCCGATCGTCGCCATCGAAGATGTATAGATTTCATCTCCTTCGCCGTACAGTCCGATCTTCTTTAACTTCTGTACATATTCATCCGCCGTACGCGAAGAATTGTTTGTACAATACACTACTTTTCTTCCTGAAGCGCGGATCGCTGCCAACGTATCACGCATTCCGCCGATCGGTTTATCCCCGATATAAATCGTCCCGTCCATGTCCAGCAAAAAAATTTTTATCTGTTTTATCCAATCTTTTAACATTCCATTCATCGTCCATCCTGCACTCCGAACCAAAATATGCGGCACTCCCGTTTGCCTCTTATCATTATACCACACTTTTTTAAATTATCCTATTGCTCATCGATATCATTTTTTCTTTTTTTATCCGATACGCAAAGCAGCGGGCGTCCGCGCCAATTTTGCGCGGACGCCCGCTGCCGTTTT
>CATYEP010000109.1 GCA_958405585.1 uncultured Eubacteriales bacterium | reverse complement strand
GAGAGTGCTGCCTTATGTCGACTTCGAGAAAGCGAAGAACACGAACGTCAACACCATCTACACCACTTTCAAGCGATTGTTCCCCAATCATCACACGCACGAACTTCGCTATAACTTTATCACAAGGGCAAAAGAATCGGGCTGCAATCTGGAAGCGGTGATGATCTGGGCAGGACATTCGTTCGATAAAGACGTGGCGTCTTCCGCGGTCGATCGGGGCTATACAGACTATTCGCAAGAGTATCTTATCAAAGAGGCGCAAAAAATAGATTATATCCTATAGGGAACGCCTTTTCGCCCCGCGATTACCCCACGATTTGCCCCACGATCTGAAAGGATGAGCAAAACGGAAAATCAAAAAAAAGTCAAAAAAAGGCACTTTTTAGCGTTTTTTTCGCTAAAAAGTGCCGAAATTTGGCTGACCACTTTGTGGCCCTTTCGAACTTTCCAACTCGTCAAGGGAAATTTCTTGATCCTTGCCGTTTATATTATAGATGATTTTTATATGGTCATCGTACAAATAAATTCTGTCGATGAATGTATCGATCAGTTTTGCTTTGCCTTCCTTGGTAGTCGTATCAATTTTACGGAAGTTATAAAGCGCCATCCTGAACTGATCTTTGGAGAACAGCGGCCGTTCCGCCTGTTCTTTTTTTATTTCATCTTCCAACGCTTTTTTATTTTCCTCAAGCTCATTAAGTCTTTGAAGGAGAGCATCCGAAGCTACACCTTTTTAATTTCCGTTACGATGTTGTCTATCTCTTTTGTCCTTTCGGCGAATTGACTTTCCAGCTTTGGCAGAAGAGTGTTTTCCTCGTACTGCAGGTTATAGAGCAGATCAGCTAAGCGTTCGATGATTTCGTTCTTTTTCAAAAACTCCATTGTCTTGGCGACGACAAAACCTTCGATCTTATCCTTTTCTACCTTCTTTTTGTCGCACTCATGTTTTCTGGTGCGATTGCAGATATAGTAGCGATAGACATTGCCGTTCTGACTCGTGCCTGAATATGCCGTCATCAATGCGCCGCATTTACCGCAATAAAGGTGAGTGGTAAGAAGATAATCATTGCCCTCATTATGGGCGGCAGGGGCAATAGAATTCTTTTTAAGGGTTTCCTGTACTTTCTCGAATGTATCCTTAGAAATGATTGCAGGAACGCCGTTCTCTATGACAACGCCGGAATGGTTGTATTCGCCTATATAAGTGCGACTGCCAAGTATATAGAGTACAGTCGTGTAGCCGATAGGCTTTCCGTTAGCGCGGCATACGTGCTTTTCTTTGAGATAGGCATACACCTCTTTGGCGGTTTTGCCGTCTGCACACATCTCAAACATAAGCCTTACGATGGGTGCGCTCTCTTCATCGATCGCCAATATGTGCTCAACAACTTTGTAACCGAAAGGAACTGCGCCTCCGTTCCATTTACCTTTGAGTGCGTTTTCTCGGAAACCTCGTTTGACATTCTGGGAGAGGTTTGCGGAGTAATATTCCGCCATACCCTCAATCATAGATTCAAGAATAATACCTTCGGGTCCGTCCGAAATGTTTTCCTTGACGGAAATGAGCTTGACACCATTCTTGCGAAGAGTGTATCGATAAAAGGCAGAATCATAACGGTTACGGGCAAATCTATCCAACTTCCAGACAAGGACAACGTCGAACAGCTTTTTAGAGCTGTCGGATACCATGCGTTGAAAGTCGGGGCGGTCGTCCGTCTTTGCCGAGAAAGCGCGATCTATGTACTCACCAACAATATCTATTCCGTTGTACTCAGCATAAGCTCTGCAATCCCGGATCTGACCTTCGATACTCTCTTCACGCTGGTTGTCGCTCGAATAACGGGCGTAAATTACTGCTTTCATTGCTTAACACTCATTATTATAATATTCCAAAATAGACGTTAACACGTCTTTTCTTGCTATCTTATCTTCTTTTTCGATCAGATAATTCAAAATTATGTTATTAAACTCTTTTGCTAATTTCTTATATCCGCCAATTATTTCATTTCTTGAAACATCTAATTTCAAACTACTATCTAGGTAGTTGAATACACCAAATATGTGATATTTGTATGGAAGTTGAGTATAAAGAGCTCGAAAATCCTTAACTAAAATACCTTTGTAATAAAGATCTGAAGGTCGATTGTTGTGTTCATCAAAATAAATTCTAGGGTAATAGCGTTCGCATAAAATTCCTAATGGATATACGCTTAAAGACCTGTTCTTAAATACATACGATACTCTCTGACTATATGAGAAAAATAACTCTTCATAAACAGGCAAATTGCTATTTTTTAAAATTGATTCTAATGGTTCATTATTTGTAACATCTTCCGTCCAAATATGTCTTGGATAGGGAAAGTCGTCATTTAAAGAAATATACAGGTGAAAAAACTGATTCTCTTTCTTTCCTAAAGCCAATAATTTTCCTCGTTCAAATAATCAGCAATTACCGAATTTGTTTTACCAACTAAGGTTTCTTCGTAACGGTCTTCCTTCCCTGAAAATGGTAACTGCGATTTTATATATACTAATTTACCAATATAACCATCTATTTTATCCGTAGATACATTATTTACCTTAAGATATTCTATGATATTTGTTTTTAAGGATTCCAATTCTTTTTTGGTAAAAGCTTCTTCAAATATAAATTTATCAAGCAATTCTGTACTAGAGCCTTTTAGATTTTGGTTACAGATTATATTTAAGATCTTCGATTTTGAATCAAAATAAATATCGGTCAAAATGATTTTTCCCAACACATTATTGTCATACAAATCATTTTTTGTATATAACCCCCATTGAGAAATTGTTGGAAATGTCGAACACGCCACCTAACGATGGTGCATCGGATATCATCTCTTCCGTTTTGAGTTCGGTTTATAACGAAGAGAACACGCGCGACGAAGGCGAACTTCTTTCCAATCAGCGTTTTGAAAAGCTTACTCGTTTAGAGCAACTCGGAATCTACGTCGATGAGGCGCATCATCTCTTCGGCGGAGATCTGCAAAAGTCGATGAACAGCCTACGCCTGACCATCAATGAATTGGCGGCGGCCTTGAATAAAAGCGGGACGCGCGTCGTGGCGTGTTATAATTATACCGGTACGCCATACTTGGAAAACAGTGTACTGCCTGAAGTCGTTTATAGCTATGGCTTAAAAGACGCTATTGCTAACAAGTATTTGAAAGACGTCGATATTAAAGGGTATGACAATGTCAAGAGCGATACTTTTCTAAAAACGGTCATTGAAGATTTCTGGGCAACCTATGGAGGAAAATTGTATGAGGGGCTTTCGCCTAAACTTGCCATCTTCGGTGCAACCATCGATGAAGTCGTGAACGAGATTCGTCCTGCTGTCGAAAGGGTACTTTCTGGACTCGGTATTCCGCTCGATAAAATCTTGATTAACACGGGTGATGAGAAGATTACGAAGGATAACGACATCAAGGCGTTCAACGACTTGGACGTCGTCGACTCTCTCGGCTCGCAGAAGCAGTTCATTCTCCTCTGTAATAAGGGACGCGAGGGCTGGAACTGTCGCTCACTCTTCGGCGTCGCTCTTTTCCGTTCCCCTAAATCCACGGTCTTTGTTTTGCAGGCTACGATGCGCTGTCTCCGCCAAATCACGAGAGACCAGCAGAAAGCGATTGTCCGCCTCTCGAAAGAGAATATGGACATTCTCAACGCAGAATTAACCAAAAACTTCCGCGTCTCCATCGACGATATTTCCAACAGCGGCGACGGAAAGCATAAGGAAGTATATCTGGTTAGGCTGTTAAAGCCAAAAAAGCTCGTCTTGAAGTGCATTTCGCACAAGTATCATTTGAGCGAAAAAGATTACTCTGCGCCCATCGACTTTAAGTTGGACGGCATTGATTATGATAAATATGATACCCACGTCTATGAAAAACAGAGCTTGGCCGACGAGCGGGTCGTAAAAAAGGATTCGATCGACCTGGGCGGCAGCCGCAACTATACGCCTTATATGCTCGTGGCGGAGATAGCGCGCTATCTTAATATTCCATGCCTTCTTGCGGAGCGTATACTTTCCGAAAGTGTGGACGGCATCGAAAAAATCACGGAGATAGTCTCAAAGTACAACGACGTTTTGGGCGATGTAATTGTTCCGACGATCTTCAATGCGCTCTATAAAGTTACGTGCGAAACAGTATCCGAAGAAAAACAAGTCGAGCTTCTGCGAATGCCCGAAGGGAAGGAGGCGTATGAGTTCCTCGCTCTCCCCGAATTGGTGGAGACTGACGGCGACGCACAGTTTGCGAAGGTTGATACATTTGGCGAACCGTACCGCGACAAGAGCTTTCATACCGATAAATACTGTTTTGACTCCAAGCCGGAAAAGGAATGCTTCTTACAGTACATATTCAGCGACAGGGTAAAAGAGGTTTACTTTACGGGTATGTTTACAAGCAAGTATAACGGCCTTGCAATTCAGTATATCGACCCGGAAACAAAGGCTATTCGTTCGTATTATCCCGATTTTATAACGACTTTGGATGACGGCACGATCCAGATCATCGAGGTCAAGGGCGATAATATGATAGATAACAATGTTGTTCAGGCAAAAGCCGAAGCTGCCCGTGAAATGGCATCGGCAAGTAAGATGGAATATTTAATGCTTGCAGGTTCTCGCGTGATGCAAGAAAAAATCATCTAAAAGCGGGTTTCCCGCTTGTTGAAAGCGAGTAGAGGACAGAAAAACGGTGAGCAGCGGGGCGACATTTTGCCGCCTCGCTGTGCTGTTTGTAAGGATATAGCGAGCGCATTCGAGAGTGGCATTTTATCCCATAAAATAACCACTCTCCTTATCCTGCTTAGGCATCGGTTTTTGTGGCAATTTCGTCCCACCTCGCGGTATTTGCTTCTGCTTAGACATCGCCTTAACAATGCCTCAATTTTTCTAGAAAAGTTTTGTAAATATGACTATATCTGTCATGTTTTCTATGTTACAATAAAAGTGTACAAGGAGGAGGCTATGGCAGAAAACAGGGCATATAAATTGAATACACAAAAGCAACCGGGGAGTAAGCGCGGCACCTATGTCTATTACTATTACGACAGTGACGGGCATTTGACATCGGCAGAACTCTCTACAAAGCTTTTTACAAAAATGGTGAAAATGGACAGAAAGTTTTATAATCTGGAACGAAGGGAAAAAGATCACAATGTCAGACATCTGAAACCGTCACCCCATCGACACGTCTTTTGCCCCAAAATACCGGAAGATCTGCCTGACAGAAAAATGGATGAAAGCCTGCGCTCATACGAGGAAAGTACCGACCTGAAAAGGTTACTCTCTCAGTTTGAAGGCGTTGAAAAAACCATCTTCCGCATGTATTATTTGGAAAGAAAGAATCAGGAGATAATCGCAAAATTTTTAGGCAATACGCAGAGCTATGTCTCCAAACATTTGCAGAAAATAAAGAAAGTCGTTGAACTTTCCGACTTAAGACGGGACGATCAAAACATGCGGGAAGCGTATGCTGAACAGCAATGGGAAAAGTTCCTCGAACAATACCGCACAGACGATGATGAGGATATCCTCTTTGATATGTTCCGCTGTATCTGCGGACCTGATCTGCAAGAGGTGTTTCTCGAATGGTTTTACAGCTATCGTGAGTACTGCAAATTCTGTCTGCAATATCTCATCCTGCGCCCCTTTGAGCACTGTACGGATGACGAATTCGACAGACGATTGTCTGCCCTTGTCGAATGGCAGCAACTGACTTTTCGCTTGCAGTTTGCGGAGCACATCGACGAAATGCAATGGCTGTATATCGCGCTCTGCGAGAAGATGAACACGCGGCAAAAGGAATTGAAAGCACCACCTTCGCATCCCGATGAAAAGAAAATACAGCGGGAAGCCGAAAAGACAGCGCGGCGCTTGGGACTTACTGTAGAGGAGTATATCGAAGGAAGATTTCTCCCCAAAATATATGAACGATTGGAAAAGCGGTATACCGATTTTCGACGCAAATATAAAAACGTAGTAGTTGTCGATGAAAACGATCCCCGTTCCATTCAAGAGCAGATCAAAGAAATTTTCGGAGACGGCCCCGAACCAAAATTCCGCAATCCGGAGTTGGATAAAAAATAAGTGAGGCGCGCGGCAATATGCCGCGCGCCCCGGTTCGGTATTTTTTGGTTGAGGCCCCCCAAAAAATTTCCCGAATTGGGTTTTTTTAAAAAATATATGGGGGGGGGGGGTCATTCGGCCGCGCGCCCCTGTTCGTTATACTCTTCCGAGAACAAAGTCCAC
The DNA here is from genome assembly GCA_958405585.1 of uncultured Eubacteriales bacterium. Taxonomy (GTDB): domain Bacteria; phylum Bacillota; class Clostridia; order Christensenellales; family Borkfalkiaceae; genus Borkfalkia. The sequence goes on along the minus strand of CATYEP010000109.1, from coordinate 135 downwards.
GGAACAATCAAAATATTTTGCAAGCCTTATCAGGCTATCTACCGTCGGCTGCGTTTTGCCATTGTGCCAGCGGTTGACCGTTTTTTCGGAAAGTCCTGTCTGCTTTTCCAACCTGTATTTTGTAACCTTAAAATG
>CATYEP010000108.1 GCA_958405585.1 uncultured Eubacteriales bacterium | reverse complement strand
AGTCAAGCATGTTTTGGCAGCAGCTTTGGAATACGGTGGCGCTGTATCTTCTCGGCCTAGTGTTTGGCTTTTGGGTACCCATCGTACAGGCTTTACTCCTGAATGAGGTCGTAAAAGGAAAAGCTGTGATGCGATATTTGTTTGTTTTACCGGCTGCGATTCCATCAGTTGCAAGCATGACGCTATGGCGATTCATTTGGGAGCCGGATGGCGGTTTGGCAAATTTTTTGGTGACGTTGTTTGGCGGCAAGGCCCAAACGTGGTTGCTGGATGAAAATTGGATCAAGTTCTGCCTTACTTTCCCGTCGATACGAGGAGGCGGACTGAACATTTTGATTTATCTTGTTGCGATTGAGAGTGTTGACGAAAGCATCCTCGAAGCGGCACGATTGGATGGTGCTACACGTTTTCAGGTTGTATTGCGAATTATCCTGCCCAATATAGCTTATATGATTGGAGTGCAATTTTTGCTAAGCTTGTCCTCATCTTTGTTGGCTTTCGATAATGTTTACGTTATGACGGACGGAACAGGCGGCCCTAACGGTTCAGCAAAAACACTGGTTTTCGGAATATATTCTCTTGCTTATGAGCGGATGCAATACGGGCAGGCTATGGCTACTTCGATCGTCGTCGTTATTATCACGTTACTGTTTGTAGGGCTTAAGCAGTTTATACAGAAACGGGTTTCTAAGGCCGAGTAAGGGGAGGCAAAATGGACGAAAAGGATTTTGAAGAAATGGAACAGGATGACATCGGTTTTTCCGAATCGATTTCGGAGAATGTAGATGCCGCAATTACAGTTGCTTCGCCCGATGGTGGCAAAATACAAAAATTAACAGGCTCGCGGCGGGATACTATTTTTAAGATTTTATGTTATGTATTTTGCATCATTTGGTTGTTTATACTGCTTTTCCCTCTGTATTGGCTAATTGTGTCTTCTACAAAGGACAATATGGAAGCGCAAAGCAATCCTCCGGCTTTTTGGTTTGTTGCAAAGCAAGATTATGCTATTGAACTGAATACGGAAGGTTTGGAAGATTATACAGATGAAAGATTTATGTATGAAGCCGCTGTTATATGCTATATGGTTGCGGCACAATCGGGGACAATGCCGATCCGCGGCTATAATTTCAGTGTGGTGCGCGTTGAAAACGGTATCGTTATTGATTCTGTTGAAACAAATTTATATTCGTTGAGGGCGGCTGTTTCAAGCGGAGAAATTACGCAGAACGCGACAGGGCTTTACCAAAGTGAGATCGATCGCTGGTACAATGTAGACACAAATACGTTTAATGAAATTTACGATATGTCTACGGGTACTTATTCGGCAGAACTGGCGGAAAGTAAATATAAAGCAGCGCTGTCCTATCTGACAAGGGGCGTGTATACGCAAGGCGAAGAATATGCTCCGCTGAAAGATGAATCGTCGGAAGGTGTAGTATACATAAGCAATTACCTTATGCAGGCGACTGAGCCGGATCCGTTGTTTCCGGAGGCAGGTATATCGATTCAGGGAACGATCGGAAACGTAAGCAGCAAGTCGGACGTCGGAGGTCTGTTCATCAACTTTAAGCGTGCGTGGGAAGGCTTTAGTTCGTTGGGTACGACGATGCTTACATTCTTCACAAACAGTTTTGTTGTAGCGGTTGCCGAAATTGCTATACAGTGTCTGTTTGTGGCTGCGGCTGCATATGCATTGAGCCAGCTTCTGAAAAAAAAGATTGCCAATTATTTTGTTACCGGCCTTGCCGTAACGATCATGATTCCCGGTATAGCAAATTTGGTACCGATGTATACGTTTTTCCTTAAAAATAATATGGACAATTTGTGGGTGGTGATTTTGCCGGCGTCTTCAAACTGCGTCTTTACAATTTTGTTCAAAAGTTATTTTGATAGCTTACCGAAAGAACTGCGGGAAGCGGCGGTAGTGGACGGGGCATCGGAAATTACAATCTTTTTCCGATTGGTTATACCATTATCGACGGCGATGTTCGGCGTTCTAATTATCAATACATTTATTTCAAGCTGGAACAATTTCTTCTGGCCGAATATGATATTGCTGCGGCATGAACAATTATGGACTTTGCCGATCGCAATGCAACAGGCTTTGGCAAGAGGCGCGATCAATAACGATTATTCCGTATCTTTGCCTATGAGTTTGATCGTTGCACTTCCTACATTCTTCTTGTTTGCTTTTTTCCAAAAGCAGATGACGAAGGGGCTGGTCTTTACGGGACTGAAAGGTTAAAACGAAAGGAGGAAAAGATGAAGAAAATTAAATTAGTTGCGTTGTTATGTGTGATTTGCATGGCGCTCGCCGTGGGCAGCGGTTGCTCGCAAACTCCCGAAGGAGGAGAGAATATGCAGGATTATTACATTACAAGCTATTATTTCCCGAATTGGGCCAAACAAGACGACCGAGACAGAACCTTTATCGCTGACAAAGAGTCGGAATGGGGTGGAACCAAAAGTTCTATTTCTCGTTTCGAAGGACACTATGCCCCCCCTGTTCCTATATGGGGATACGAGGATGCTGCCGACCCGGCTGTAATGAGCAAAAAGATTGAAGCGGCTTCCTCCCACGGGATCGATGCGTTTATCTTTTGTTGGTATTGGTTTGCGGAACAGCGGGAAGTCGCCAAAGTAACCGAGGGTACATATCTGGCGGCGGAATTAGAGAGAGGTTTTTTGCAGGCGGACAATTCAGAAAATATGGAGTTTGCCCTCGTTTGGTGCAATCACGATGTCGGCAGAAATATTGGTACTGGCAAACTGTCTCCCGATGAATTTGAGAAAATGACGGATTATATCGTCGAAAACTACTTTTCGCGCCCGAACGCTATGAAAATTGATGGTAAATTGTACTTTTCTATTTACAATCTGCAAACGTTTGTTGAGCAATATCTATCGGATGGGCGCACGGATATACGGCTTGCAAAAGAAGCGTTGGATCGTTTCCGCGAAAAAACTCGCAATGCGACCGGATTAGAAATGCATATAAATGCGGTAGGATATACGGATACGCTTAACGTAGACTATTCTGCCGTTTGGCCCACCGGAATGATTACAGATCCGGATTGGACGGTACAGTCTTATCTCGGTATCGACAGCATGACGTCATATAACCAAATTTTGGATTTGCGCAATTACACGGATAGCAAAGTTATGCAACCGGACGGGAAGGGCGCAACGATCGATTATGAAACTTATATGTCGGATAATATGGATCAGGTCGAATTGATGGTAAACCGTTATGCTAAACGCGATTATCCGTTTTATCCGACCGCTCTGCCGGGAATTGATTATACGATCCGCATCAGCCGCTATCAAGAGTGGAATACAAATGATATGTCGAGCTATCTGTACTCACCTGTTTTGATCGATAATACCCCGGAAGCATATGAGCGGATTTTAGAAAAAACCCGGGATATAATGGATCGTTATGAGATTAATATTGCCTCAGTCGGCTGTTGGAACGAATGGGGTGAGGGAAATTGCATTGAGCCGAACGATAAGTACGGGTATGGCTATCTGCAAGCAATAAAACAAGTCTTTGGATTAAATTAAATTATTTTTCAGGAGGAGGAAAAGATGAAAAAATTATTTTTAGTTATGGCTGTAGCTTTTTGTTTTGCGGTTGTTTTTCCCGTATCGGTTTTTGCCGAAACGGGTGCGGGGGAAACAAAGACTTGGAATTCTGCATATGAATTGCCGAAGTCCTGTTCGCAGTATGATACGATTCAGATTCCTACTTTTAAAATCGAAAATCCGGCGGCGGAGATCAATCATTATGTCCTGTCAATTCCCGGTTTTTACAGTTTGACCGAGAATAGTATCGATTCTTATTATACATGGACAGATGAAGATGATCCCGGATATATTGAACTTTTAGCGCATACAGCGGGGGAGTATACGTTGCAAGCGGGCTATAGCACCGATGAAAGCAATGACAATCTGCAGGCAGAGGAAACATTTACTCTGACAATAAATGCAAAAGAAGATGAAAGCGAATATTGGGATCATTGGGAGCAGGACGATTGGGTAAGCGAAGACCATAACGGACAGTTGAAAGCGGCGGTCGGAGTGCTGGCTCCGGGTGAGGGGGAAGACGAATCTACCTCTATGACATATATTACGGGTGCGGGTGATAAAATCTATGGGGAGGAGGCGTCCAATACGCGTTTTACTGCGGCATGGAGTACCGTTCCCTATAATTTCAAAGATAACAAGACTTTGACATTCCGCCTGCGAGTGACTTCGTTGGGTGGATATGGAGATAGGGATACCCGTAATTTGTTCCGCATAATGTTGTCAGGGAGCGATTCGGGTGCCGGGATTGACTTGTATCGGCCTGCTACGCCTGATTATCATTCTGATTTGGCGGCGGGATGGATTCCTGCGGCAAATACGAATGCGGTTATTTCTTTGGAATTTACAACGCCCCAATTCAATCTTGAAACAGCAGAAGATTCTGTAGCAATGTTTGTTCGTTCCAAACCATTTGGACAACTGTATACATATTCGACAGACATTGATACCCGCAGTACAGATGCCGAAGTCATTGCCCAAAAAGAAGAAGCGCGCAGGCCGTTTTCCGGCGGAATCGGACTTCCCGATTTTGAGCAGGGTGATGCGCTAGATTTTGCCGAAAAGTATAATGGCGGAGAATGGATTGACGTCAGTTTTTCTTATTATGAAGGCGAATTTGGAAACAATTATTATCTTGTAACCTTGGATAATCTGAAATTTTCCATATCCACTACGGTTATGGCTAATTTGGGGAATTATGAGAATGCTTATCTTGGGTTCGGATTATTCGAGCTCGGGGGACACGCCAGTTCAATGAAAATCGAGGTTGCGGATATTAAAAACGAAGCTGCTCCCGTTGCGCTTACAACTCCTGTTCTCTCGTTGGATGAAACAAATCAAAAAGTAAGCTGGTCAGCGGTCGACGGAGCCAAGGAATACGAAATTACAGTATCGAAAGGGGACGAAACGGTTGTACAGACGACCATTGCCGATACAGAGTATGATTTAAGCGGTATAACTGAAAGCGGCGAATACAATATTTCGATAAAAGCAATGCCCGAAGATGGTGGTAATTTGCTTGCTTCTGATCCCGCTGAAATTCTTTATATAGTAGAGAATAACGGCGGCTGCAGTTCGGCTATAGTAGGCGGATCGGGTTTAATAGTATGTGCCGTGGCTTTAGCCGCAGGGATTGGTTTTGCGGTTAAACGCAGGAAACAAGGTTGAGGGAAAAATGAAAATCAGATTATTTATTTGCGTTGAATGGCGGAGGGGCATATGAAAAAAAAGTTATTGATTTTTTTGTTGTCGCTTTTGGCTGTAGTCCTTTTTACGGCGTCAGTGGCCTTGGTATCTGCTGCGGCAGAAACGGATGAAAAGGAATGGTCGGGCGGTACGGAACCGACGGCAGTGGAATGCGAACAGTATGAGACGATTGAGGTACCCACGTTTACCATTCCGAATCCGTCGCAAAAAGTCGATCATTACGTAATCGTGATAGCGAATATGTATGACTACCGCACGAATGAAGTGCATAGTTATTATACATGGACGGAGGAGGAAAAGCCAGAAACGATCGAGATACTTGTAATGCAGGCAGGAACATATACGATGCAGTTTGCAGCGTGTCCGAACGCAGGCAGCAATGGCAATCGTTTTGCAGTGACATCGGTATCTCTGACGGTGAAATCAGCGGAAAAAGAAAGCGAATATTGGGAGCACTGGGAGGAAGACGATTGGTCGCACGCAACGAATTTAGCGGCGGCAGTGGGAATGCTGACTCCCGGGGAAAATCCGCAGACCTCCATGACGTATCTTACAGGTTCGGGCGAAAAGGGATACGGAAACGGACAGAGCAATACCCGTTTTACGGCTGCATGGAGCAAAAAACCTCTTAGTTTGGCTGAGGGCAAAAACGTCAGCTTTCAGATGCGTGTTGCATCAATGAGTGACGGATATGCCGGTAAACCGGATTATCGGAGCTTGCGGTTGATGTTTGCGTCGGCTGGCGAAGATAATTTGATCGGTATTGAAGATTTTCTTCCCTCCAAAGGGGAACAGGATGGAATTGCATTCGGCTGGAACGCGGAATGGGCCGAGCAGCCGGGGATATCGGTCGCATTTTCTCAAAGACTTGCGGCGGATAATCCCGGCATAGAAGAATTATATACGTTGTTGCGTTCCAAGCCATATTCACAGTCGGCGAGTTGGACTGACGAGATCGATACCAGAAGTTTAAGCGAGAATGACATATTAGCAGCGGAGCAGATACGTAATGCTACGGATGAAGGCGGCGCACAAGGAACGGTATATATGCCCGATTATATTCAGGGAGATGCATTAAATTTTGCGCATAAATATAATTCCGGAGAATGGTTTGATGTTTGTTTGGAATATAGTACAGCGGACGTCG
>CATYEP010000107.1 GCA_958405585.1 uncultured Eubacteriales bacterium | reverse complement strand
AATGAAATTGCCGCGGGGCGCCTTAAAATAATTGATATGCCCGTACTGTCGAAACGTCTCAATTTCACAGAGTTGCGGTATCATAAATTAACACAATCCCCCGTCCGCACAGACAAAAACTTAAAATCTTTTTCTTTCTCTCAATACAACAATTTCAAGACAAACAGGAGGCGCGCAAAAGTTTTGCGCGCCTCTTATTTTGTAAAATGCAGTTTCAATAACTTCGCCCATAAAATCTTTATATCAAACTTTGATTATTTCAGATCAAATACTTTTTGCGGAACCGTTTCATACTTCTGCATAACGGGCTCCATCGATTTCTCCCACTTTTGCACGACAGGATTTTCTTGCTGAAATGAAAGTGCATAATCGACACCTTTTTCACATTCATAATATCCGAACAGCTCGTCTCCGTCCATCCAAATCGTATAATTGCAAATCCCGGCATCTTTCAGAGCCTTAACCATCTCATCCCAGATCTCATCATGACGGCGCTTATACTCTTCTTTCATTCCGGACCGTACTTTCGCTCTCCAAACTACCTTATCCATTCTTTACCTCCATATCAGAACCATCAATGACGTTCTGTTTCATCGTCAAAAGTCTCACAAAATCTCCCTGCAAACGCAGGAGGTTCATCCGCCGCATACAAATGCGAAATGTCTCCGTAAGCAGAACAGCGAAACGATGCAATCCCGCATTCCCGCTCTTCCGAATAAACGGTCGTTACCGATGACGGCGCCGCCGAAAAATGCTGCATGACCGCAGTCGGCGACATATTGAACAAGTGCGATAAAATCACCGCTGTTGCCCCGAAATGACAGAAAAACACCAACGTTTTACGATTTGCTTTTTTAACCTCATAATACGTTCTCTTGCGTGCATAACCGTAATCGGCAAGCAAATCATCGATACCGTCGCATACGCGGCCATACGCCGCAGGTACGCCGCTTTGCTGTATAAAAGGTACTTTCAACCAGTCGCGCTCGGAATATAACTGCGGGTACCGATCCATAAAAGAGGGCATAAAATCCCAGATCAGATGTTTTTCCCCTGTTTCCGGTAAAATACATGTTTCCGTAAATTCCTGCAGCCAATCCAACGTTTTCCCAGTCTTTCCGATCCTTCGCAACGTCGCTTCCCCGGTGCGCTGTGCTCTGCCTAACGGGGATAGAAAGTAAGCATCTGCCCTGATCTTTTCCAGCCGATCCGCCAAATATTCCACTTCCTTTTGTCCCTTTTCCGTCAGCGAATCGTGGACATAATCAGGATCTCCATGTCTGATAAATAGCAATCTCATCAATTATAACCCGTACTCTTTCGCAAGTTTTTCAAAGGACGGCAGAGAACGGCGGATCATATCATTGGATACGCAGTACGCAATCCTCACATATCCTTTGCACCCGAAATCATCTCCCGGCACCAGCAAAAGATTGTATTTTTTCGCTCTTTCGCAAAATGCATTCGCGTCAGGTTCCGGCGATTTCACAAACAGATAAAACGCACCGTCCGGCTGTACACAGGTATATCCGCATTTCTGAAGCGCCCCGACAAGTAAATTGCGATTCCTCTCATATACAGATACATCCGACGTGATTCCCTGACAACGTGCAATCATTTTTTGAAACAAAGACGGCGCGCATACATAGCCGTGCGCCCTGCCTGCCCCGCAAACCGCCAGATACAATTCTTTGGCTCTTTCCGCTTCCGGATTCACAAATATATATCCGATACGTTCACCCGGCAAAGAAAGTGATTTCGAATAAGAATAACAAACGATCGTATGCTTATAATAATTTGTAAGATACGGAACTTTTACGCCGCCATACGCCAATTCACGGTACGGTTCGTCGGTGACAAGATAAATTGTCTTGCCGTACTCCGCCGATTTTTTTGTAAGCAACTCCGAAAGCCTGCGCACAGTGTTTTCATTGTATACAACACCGCTCGGATTGTTCGGTGAATTCACCAGCACCGCGCGCGTTTTCGTTGTGACCGATTTTTCCAGCAAAGCAAAATTGATCTGAAACGTATCAGGATCCGAATCAAGAGCCACCAGCTTTGCTCCTGCCGTTTCCGTAAATACCTTGTATTCCGTAAAATAAGGAGCAAATGTGATCACCTCATCTCCCTCTTCACAAAGCGCCGAAAGGGAAATAACCAATGACGCCGCCGCACCGCATGTCATATAAATATAATCGGGGTCACAGGCAACATGATGCGTCGTTTTGATATAATTACTGATCGCGGTCCGAACCGATAAATCACCCTGCGCAGATGTATATCCGTGCAAGGCAGTAGGATCTTCCTTTCTTAACAGCTCTTCCAGAACGTTTTCCACCTGTTCCGGCGGATTCACACTCGGATTTCCAAGACTGAAATCATATACATTTTCAGCCCCGACTTCCTGCTTGCGCTTTCTCCCAAATTCAAAAATTTCCCGTATGACGGAGCGTTTGCTGCCCAGTTCAAACATTCTTTGATTCATTTCCGAACCTCGTTTTTCGCTTTTTTCTTATTATACCACAAAACCGCTTTGTATTCAACCGGCAGGCGACCCGATTTAAAAAAATTATTCCTTAAAAATCCGACATGCCCCGCCACATTTACCTTCAACGCTTGACAAAATCACTAAAAAAAATTATACTACAATTCAGTAAAGTATTTTGGGAGGTCATACCGTGAAAGAGAAAATTATCCAACTTTTGAACGACGAAAAAACGGACGAACTGACCGACTTACTCAAAGACGTTACTCTTGAAGAACTCGCCGACCTTTTGGATTCGCTTGAAAGCGACAATCTGACAAAGTTATTCGGTTTGCTCGATAAAGAAACCGCTGCAGACGTTTTCGTGCTTTTAAACCGCGAAACTCAAAAACGCGTTCTCAAAGATTTCAGCGACGTCAAACTTCAATCGGTTACCGACGAGATCATTGACGACGACGTTGAAGAATTGCTCGGAAGCATGCCGACCGACGTTGTCCATGAAGTCCTGCTCAAAGCTACCCCGGAAAACAGAAACGATAAGATCGTAGAGATCCTCGACTACCTCGAAGAAAAGAAATTTACCCTTTTAAAACCGCTTCTCGCAGAACTGGAACCGGTCGACCTGGCTGAAATTTTCTCCGAACTCGATGAAACCGATCTCCCTATCATTTTTCGGCTTCTCCCCAAAGAACTGGCCGCGGAAACATTCGTCGAAATGAACAGCGCTCAGCAGGAACTTCTGATTCGCTCTTTTTCCGATAAAGAACTGAAACTTATCATTGACGACCTGTTCGTCGACGATACCGTCGACATCATTGAAGAAATGCCCGCCAACGTTGTCAGAAGAATCTTGCAACAGGCCGACAACGAAACACGCAAAGAAATCAATGAAATTTTAAAATATCCGAAAGACAGCGCCGGCAGCATCATGACGACGGAATGTATTTCGCTCCGTTCCCACATGACTGTCCGCCAATGCTTCGACAAGATCCGAAAAGAAGCCATCGACAAGGAAACCATTTATACCTGCTACGTCACGGACGATCAGAAAACCCTGCTCGGTACCGTCACCGTCAAAGACCTTTTTCTCCATGCTTATGAAGAAAAAGTCGAAAAGTTCATGGATACCAACTGCATTTTTGTCGATACTCACCAAGATAAAGAAGATGTCGCACATCTCCTTTCCAAATACGACCTTCTTTCTGTTCCGGTCGTGGATCAGGAAAACAGGCTCGTCGGAATCGTCACGGTCGACGATGCATTGGACGTCATCACGGATGAAGCAACCGAAGATATCTCCTATATCAATTCGGTCACTCCGTCCGATAAACCATACCTTGAAACCAACGTTTTTAAAATCTACCTACACAGGATCCCCTGGCTTTTGATCCTGATGGTCAGCGCTACTTTTACGGGTCTTATTTTGAACAGTTATGAAGCCATGCTCTCCACTTTGCTCGTCGCCTGTGTACCGATGGTCATGGGAACCGGCGGAAATGCCGGCAGCCAGGCTTCCGTTACCGTCATACGCGGCATGGCGCTCGATGAGATCCGCCCTCGCGATATCGGAAAAGTCATCTGGAAAGAACTCCGCGTTTCCATTCTCGTTGCCGTCTCCGTCGGCATCGTTTGCTTTGCCAAACTCCAACTCATCGACCGTCTCATTTTCGGCTACCAATATACCCTGCTTTATTCACTTGCCGTCGGTCTTGCCATCGCTTTCGCCGTGATTGTTGCAAAAATCGTGGGCTGTTGCGTTCCTATCTTCGCGAAAGCGATCCACATAGACCCTGCAGTCTTTGCCAATCCCTTTATCACCACCATCACTGACGTCTTATCCTTGCTCCTTTTCTGCGGCGTCACACTTGGCATTTTTCACCTCGGCATTGTCTGACTCTATATGGCGGTTTTTATGTTATACTTCATTTCGAAATTTATCGATTCCAAACCAGCCCGTCGGCATTTATGCCGACGGGCTGGTTTTAACAAATATATCTTTTTGTGTTATACTCTCTTGCCGCTACGATGTTTTCCCCTAAGCATTCCCGAATCCTGCTGTATCTGCTTTAAAGCTATCCGTAGTTATCTGCATCTGTCTGTATCTCACAAATTTAACATTATTTCACCGCGCGAATGCAAAAAAGGCCGCAAAACACAAAATTGTGTTTTGCGGCCTTTTTACAAGCCATTAAAAATTCAGACCAAGTACTGACACAACAACATCAGAACCGGAATCGTTACAATGCAAAGGATCGTACTCATCAACGTTGACGCAGCGGCGGTTTCCCTGTCTCCGTTGTACATCTCGGCAAAGTTCAACGCGCTGGATGCCGCAGGCATAGCTGCGATGACGTACAAAGCCACCAAAACATACCCGTCGATCGGCACAAGCAGAGAAATCAAAAACATTACACCCAAAGACAGCAGCGGCGAAATAATAAGCTTCACAAACGTTGCAAGATAAACCTTCCCGTCATTGATCAAACTTATCGGCTTCATATCCGCCAACCGCACTCCCAATATGATCATGGAAAGCGGCAAGGTCATATTCCCCAAATATGATATCGGCGTCATAACTTGCTCGGGAATCGCTACATTGCAAAAGAAAAACGGTAAAGCCACTATAACCGCAATCGTCGGAGGATTTAAAATTATTTTCAGAGCGTTGATCCTCTTTCTCTCTCCCGTAATTGCATACACCCCCAACGTCCATGTCATCGCGTTGAATGCAATATTATAGACAACCGTATACAATACCAGATCTGTATTATCAGGGAAAAGCATTTGCATGACCGGGATTCCCATAAACCCGACGTTCCCCAAATAAGACGTCGCAACACACGCCCGTTTTGCAGCTTCATCCTTACATTTCCAAAATAGCAGACGCGCCACAAAATAAACTATGAATTGCAGAACGATCGCAAAGGCGATCACCCACGCAAAATTAATAAGCATCGAAGACTCAAACGGTTTATTGAGCAGCGATGACATCATCAGAAACGGCTGAGAAATATATAAAAGCAAGACCGCCAGAATACTTGCCGCCGTTTCGGGAAAAAGCTTCACTTTCCGAAGAAAATATCCCGGAATCGCCAAAACTACAATAATGAGAACATTTAAAAATGTGGACAGGAAATCCATGGATTTGCCTTCCTTTTTCTTTTTTCACTTTCTCGCTTACCGTGCAATATTTTAATACGCAAGCCAGTAATTGTCAATTAATTACAAGCATAAAAAATATTTTCATAAAAAATCTTTTCAGCCTTCAGGCAAACCATTCCGTTCAAACAATTTCGCCGTTCAGACATCCTCTTCTCAATCACTCTACTCTACATAAAGACTGCAGTATGCATACTTTTTGACATACTGCAGTCTTTTACCGTCAACCTCTATATCTTCTTTTTTTCGCGAAGAAATTGCACAAAACAATTTACGCCTTTTTCGATCTCAGCGTATGCTTTCTTAAAGTCCCTCGTATACCACGGATCAGCAATATCTTTCGGCTCTTGTGAAAAATCCATCAGCCTATAAACTTTACCGTCTTTGTTTGCACCGAATATACGAACCGCATTCGTGACATTCCTGCTTTCCATACACAAAATATAATCATACTTACAGTAATCCTCCCGTTCCAAGGCAACCGCGCGTTTACCTTCGCAACGGATCCCATGTGCCGAAAGTTCAGCTTTCGCCGGCGGATAGACAGGATTGCCTTCCTCTTCCGAACTCGTTCCGGCAGACGCAACATCTATAGACCAACCGTTTTTTCTGACAAGATCTTTCAGAATAAATTCCGCCATCGGAGACCTGCAGATATTTCCGAGACATACAAATAATACACGTACCATTTTCTTCTCCCGCAATCTCAATTACGCGGTTTGATCATCGCAATTGACATCCAATCGTTATAAGCGATCGGACGACCTTCCTGCGTCGCAGAATCGCATGTAAGGATATCTTCCTCCAATTCTTCAATCACTTCGCGCTTTCCCCTCAGATAATCTTCCAAAACACGGCGACAATGCG
>CATYEP010000106.1 GCA_958405585.1 uncultured Eubacteriales bacterium | reverse complement strand
ATACAATACTCGGAAAGCCGATCCTTCCTGCAAAATAGACCCAGAAGGCTTTTTTGAAAACCCCGTCCCAATAAAACAGATAAACGTAATAATAATTGATAATAGTATTGAGCACACAGGTGATCAACAGAAAACAAACAGCAAAAGAAATCGCCGCTTTTCCGTACAGCCAACCCGTTCCCTCTTTGCGGATTCCGTTCATGATCAGCCCGGATAAAAACCCGAACAACCCGATCGTAACCCCGAAAAACCAGTACACCATCACCGGCTTGATCAGAAACCCGATCAGATCTCCCAAAAAGCCGACAATAAATCCAGGCAACGGCCCCAACAAAAATCCCGCAAAAAAGCACACAAAATACGAAAACGTGATTTTGTTCGTTCCACCCACATCAATTTCTATGACAGAATTGACGGCTACGCTCAATGCAACAAAGATCGCCAGAAAGGAAATCTGTTTTGCCAGAGACATGGATCTGAAAACTTTTGTGAACATAGAAAAAAACCTCCCGAAATCTGAGAGGTCCGATGAAAAACAGTGCGCCCCCGAAAGCGGGCGGCTATCCTTGCAACGGACGCGCCTCGGCACCGCAGGGAATTTCCCTTTCGTTTGCGAACAACGTCCCGTTTCGCAACACTTAACGCGCCTTGGCTACTCTGCATTAATTGTGTGCTATTATACACTTTTTATCTTGTTCTGGCAAGCATATGAAACAAGATTTTCTGAAAATTTTAATTTTTACATTCTGTTCCACATAAGAAAAACTTGCTATTTTGTATGCTGAAGAAGAGTTCGTTTCCGAGCATTGCAAAAGAATATTTCCTTTGCAGCGCGACATACTAACGGCATGGGACTGATATTTTTACGCACAGCCATTATTTTTATCGCATTGCTTGCCGTCATGCGGCTCATGGGAAAACGCCAGATCGGAGAAATGCAACCGTTCGAACTGGTCATCACTCTCCTGATTGCAGAGCTCGCCTGCATTCCGATGGCCGACACATCCATTCCTCTGCTTTACGGGATCGTATCCATGATCACCATATTTTTACTGCATCAGCTCTTGCTTCTGATCGACCTGCACGTAAAACCGTTTAAAACTCTGGTCGGCGGAAAGCCGTCCATTGTCATCAACAAAAACGGGGTCGATATATCTCAACTGAAAAAAAACCACCTTGATCTTTCCGATCTGATCGAATCCATGCGAACCGCAGGATTTTTTTCGCTCGATGAAGCGGCGTATGCGCTGTACGAAGCCAACGGACAATTCACTGCCATGCCGCGCGAAAACTGTCCGAAAGAAAACAAAGAATCTCTGCCCGTCCTGATCGTAGACGACGGCAAATACGTGAAACATAACTTAACACTCACAAAAACCGACCAGAACTATTTCGATGCTATTCTAAAAGAGCAAAACATCCCGAGTGTAAAAAAAGTTTTTGTACTCACCCTTGACGGGACCGGAAAGGTGTATCTGCAATGCAAGGGAGAAAAATTCCGAACGTTCCGTATCTGCCTGCCGGAGGGAAGCTCATGGTAAAGACACTCCTCTCTATCCTGATCTCAATTGGACTGCTCGTCACTGCAGCAGTATTCGAAAACTTTTTTGTCTCATCTCAATTTGAAAAATTCTCCGCCGCAATCGGCGCATTGGAATACAAAGTTCGCGAGAAAAAAGCTACGCCCGCCGATACGGATACCGTCAGGGCTCTATGGGACAGCGAAAAGAAATTATTGCATATCGTCATACCGCACGGTGATATCGCCTACATCGATTACTGGCTGGGCGAAGCATCCGGCTGTATCGAAGCAGGTGATTTTAACGACGCTCTATCCAAGATCGAAGTTCTTATCGTCATTTGCGAACAAATACCGCAACAATACTCCGTGTCCCTTGAAAACATCTTCTGATAGCTGAAGATTTTGACCATTTATCGGCATTTTATGTCTGACATAGTACTTGAAATACAGGATAAAATATAAAAAATCGAATCACAAACATTATTGTGACCCGATTTTTTATTTGGAAAGAATTTTCTTAAAATAAAATTCAACACAAGCAAAACCTTTACAACATCTTCTTCAGGAAACGCCCTGTATAACTTTCATCACAAACAGCGACGTCTTCCGGCGTTCCCGTAACGACGATTTCTCCGCCTCCATCGCCCCCTTCTTTTCCAAGATCTACAATCCAATCCGCTACTTTGATAACGTCCAAATTATGTTCGATCACAATAATTGTATTTCCCGTACTCCGAAGAGACTGAAGAATTTTAATAAGCTTATCCACATCATAACTGTGCAAACCCGTCGTTGGCTCATCGAGAATATAACAGGTCTTTCCCGTCGCTCTCTTTGATAGTTCCGTCGCAAGTTTTACGCGCTGTGCCTCCCCTCCCGAAAGAGTTGTGGCACTCTGTCCCAATTTAATATAACCGAGTCCGACGTCATTGATCGTCTTTAATTTACTGTAAATACTCGGCACCGATGCAAAAAATTCGCAGGATTCCTCAATCGTCATATCCAGCACTTCGGCTATATTTTTACCCTTATAGCGAACCTCCAACGTTTCACGGTTATATCGCTTTCCGCCGCATACCTCGCACGGCACATAAATGTCGGGTAAAAAATGCATCTCGATTTTTTTGATCCCGTCGCCACAGCAATTCTCACACCGACCGCCCGAAACATTAAACGAAAACCGCCCCGCTTTGTAACCGCGTTCACGCGCATCAGGCGTTGCCGCAAAAAGTTCTCGGATCATTGTAAACACACCTGTATACGTTGCAGGATTGCTTCGCGGCGTTCTGCCGATCGGCGATTGGTCGATCGCAATGACTTTATCAAAATACTCCAGCCCTTTACATCCATCGCTCTTGCCCGTGGCCAAATGCGCACCATTGAGCTCGTTCGCCATAATAGGATATATTATCTCGTTGACCAGAGAACTTTTTCCGGACCCGGAAACGCCCGTGACCGCCGTGATCAGCCCGACCGGAATCTTTACATCAATATTTTTCAGATTATTCTGTTTGCAACCGAATACCTCGAAATACCTTCCGTCCGGTTTCTGCCGCACAGGCGGAACTTCGATCTTTCTCCTGCCCGCCAGATAATCACCCGTGATCGACCGCGGAGAATTCATAATATCCTGCACCGTTCCGCACGCCACGACTTCCCCGCCGTGTACGCCTGCCTTTGGTCCGATATCTACAATATAATCGGCCGCACGCATCGTATCTTCGTCATGCTCCACAACGATCAAGGTATTTCCCAAATCCCGCAGCCGCAAAAGCGTGTTCAGTAACTTTTCATTGTCGCGTTGGTGCAGCCCGATACTCGGTTCATCCAATATATATAACACTCCGGTCAATCCGCTCCCGATCTGCGTCGCCAAACGAATCCGCTGGGATTCTCCTCCCGATAAAGTCCCCGCACTCCGCGACAAATTGAGATACGAAAGTCCGACATTTTTCAGAAAATTCAGGCGAGCCCTGATTTCTTTCAAAATCACGTCAGCAATCATTCTTTCCGTATGAGAAAGCTCAAGGTTATCTAAAAACGCGCTGAGATCTTCCACGGACATATCGCAAAGTTCCGCAATATTCTTTCCTCCGACATACACGGAAAGCGCTTCTTTTTTCAGACGTTTTCCGCCGCAAATGGGGCAATCGGACGTGCGCATATATCTTTCAATATCCCAGCGAACTCCTTCCGACTGCGTCTGATCGTATCGCCTCTGCAAATTCACGGCAAAACCTTCCCATGCAGTCTTGTAGCTGCCTGAAAAACGATAGGCATTATATTCGAGATCTATTTTTTCACCGCCGTTGCCCCACATCAACATATCATAAATTCCTTCGGGCAAATCTTTCACCGGAACATCCAACGAGAAATTATACACCTTCGCCAACGAAGAAAGATACATTTGCGTCATCGACGACGAATCAAGGTTCCAACCACTGATCTTTATCGCCCCTTCGCGCAACGTTTTTGTCTTATCGGGACAAATCAGATCCGGATCGATCGCCCTCTTAAAACCTAACCCAGAACATTCAGGGCACGCCCCGTAAGGAGTATTGAAAGAAAATAAACGCGGCTCGATCTCTTCAATGCTGATCCCGCAATCGGGACAAGCATATTTCGTCGAAAATAATTCTTCATTACCGTTACAATCGATCACGACAAGCCCGTCCGCCAGCCGCAAAGCGTTTTCCAGACTGTCCGTCAGACGTTTCTGGATTCCGTCTTTGACCACAAGCCTGTCAATCACTACGCTGATCGTGTGCTTGATATTCTTATCCAAACGGATATCTTCCTGCAGATCGTACACGATCCCGTCGATTTTGACCCTGCCGTACCCGCTCTTTCGGTATGATTCCAGATTTTTGGTATATTCGCCCTTTCTGCCGCGAACGACCGGTGCATTGACAAGGATCTTGCTGCCCTCCGGCATCGCCATAACTTTATCCGCTATTTCATCTACCGTCTGGCGGCGTATTTCCCTGCCGCATTTCGGACAGTGCGGAATACCCACCCGCGCAAACAAAAGACGCAGATAATCGTAGATCTCCGTCACCGTTCCGACAGTGGAACGAGGATTGTGCGACGTCGTCTTCTGATCGATCGAAATAGCAGGCGAAAGCCCGTCGATCGATTCCACATCCGGCTTTTCCATCTGCCCCAAAAACTGCCGCGCGTACGACGACAGACTCTCTACATACCGCCGCTGCCCCTCCGCAAATATCGTGTCGAACGCCAGCGTCGATTTGCCGCTTCCGGATAATCCCGTGAATACCGTCAGCGTATCGCGCGGGATATGCACATCTATGTTTTTTAAATTATTCTCTTTTGCGCCCTTGACAAATATTTCGTCTTTCATTCTTTTTGCCTCATTTCCGCAGACGTTTCTTCAGCTGATTGATCGTATCCCGTATTTCGATCGCCTTTTCAAAATCCAACTGATTTGACGCCACTTTCATCAGCGCTTTCAGCTTCTCGATCTCTGCCGGGATATCCTCTTTCCGGATTTTGTCCGCTCCTTCCGTCTGCTGTTTCTTCGTTATGTTCAGCGTGCTCTTTACTTCCTTGATGATCGTCTTCGGCACGATCCCGTGCTCTTCGTTGTATTGTTTCTGCACCTGTCTGCGGCGGTTCGTCTCGTCTATCGCACGCCGCATGCTTCCCGTTATCGTATCCGCATACATGATCACGCGACCCTCTGCATTCCGCGCCGCCCTTCCGATCGTCTGGATCAATGCCGTATCGCTTCGCAGAAAACCTTCCTTGTCGGCATCCAGGATCGCCACCAGCTTCACTTCCGGCATGTCCAAACCTTCCCTCAAAAGGTTAATTCCGCAAAGTACGTCAAATTCCCCGCTGCGCAAACCGTTGACGATATCGATCCGCTCCAGTGTATCGATATCGCTGTGCATATACCGAACTTTGATCCCGTTTTCTTTCAGATAATCGGTCAGATTCTCCGCCATCCGCTTCGTGAGCGTCGTGATCAGAACCCTGCCGTCTGCCCCTGTCACCTTACGGATCTCACCCAGAAGATCGTCGATCTGCCCTTTCACCGGCCGTACCTCGATCTCAGGATCGAGAAGCCCTGTCGGCCGAATAATCTGTTCCACGACCTGTCCTGCCTCGCCCAGCTCATACTCTGCAGGTGTTGCCGATACACAGATCATCTGCGGGACTCTTGCGTCAAATTCTTCAAAAGTCAACGGTCTGTTGTCGTATGCCGAACGCATGCGGAATCCGTAATTCACCAGATTCGTCTTTCTCGAAAGATCCCCGCGGTACATCGCACGGATCTGCGGAATCGTCATATGACTTTCATCGATAAAAACAAGAAAATTGTCGGGGAAATAATCCAAAAGCGTAAAAGAAGGTTCTCCCGGCTTCCTTCCGTCAAAATAACGGCTGTAATTTTCTACCCCGCTGCAATACCCGACTTCCCGCATCATCTCAATATCATAGCGCGTACGCTGTTCCAGACGCTGCGCTTCCAGCAGTTTCCCGTCATCACGGAACGCCTTCACTTCATCTTCAAGATCACATTCGATCGCCGCAAGCGCCGCCGTCATCTTCGCACTCCCTACCGCATAGTGGCTTGCCGGAAAAATACAAATATGCTTCAGCTCTGCCGTAATTTTACCCGTCACAACTTCTTCTTCACATAGCCTGTCGATCTCATCCCCGAAAAATTCCACACGGATCGCAATTTCCGAATTTCCCGCCGGGAAAATTTCCACAATATCCCCGCGCACACGAAACGACGAACGCGTAAAATCCACATCCTTCCTCTCATATTGCAATTCGATCAGACGACGCAGAAGATCGTCCCGCGAAAGCGTATCCCCCGGCCGCAACGATATCGCCAGATCAAAATACTCTTCCGGCGCACCCAACCCGTAAATACACGATACCGACGCCACCACAAGCGTATCCGACCGCTCACCAAGACTCGCCGTCGCACTGTTTCGCAATTTGTCGATTTCATCGTTGACCGACATGTCTTTCTCTATATATGTGTCCGTGCTCGGAATGTAACTCTCCGGCTGATAATAATCATAATAACTGACAAAATACTCCAC
>CATYEP010000105.1 GCA_958405585.1 uncultured Eubacteriales bacterium | reverse complement strand
GGGAAAAGGGCGGGAACGCTTCGGGAAAAGGGAGAAAAAACAAACTGACCGAGGCGTGTTTATTCTGTTTTTTCTTTAAGAAACGTCCAGGCTATTCCGGCAGAAACGGTGAAAGTGGTTTCGAAGTTGTTCCGTATGAGCTTTCCGATAAATCCGAGGGGCGCTCTCTGAACGGCTGCAACACGTAAAGCCATGCATTCGGATTTTAAAAATTCGTCCAGATCTTTCAGCCCGTCCCGGTCTTTATTATGGGCGAGAAGCGCATATGCCTGCACGATTCTGCCGCAGATAAAATCGAAGCCGTACTTATATTGCAAAGCGGCGAGTGTCCCTTTTACGTTTGTAAAATAAGTTACCAGATCGCGGAGTTCGTCGGCTGTCATCGGGACAGGCGCGGCTTTGCGGTAAAAGGGCGACTGTTTGCTGAAAAATATTGTTTCGGCAGAAAGTGCCGGGGCGAACAGAAAGGGCATGGGCAGGCGGCCGTTGGTTTTGTTAAGCTTTGCGTAGAGATCAAGCCTGATTGCGCATCCGAATGACAGGAAGTTGCCTGAATCTTCAAAAAAAGCAGGGACGTCTTCCGTTTCCGGTGCGGAATACTTTTGTTTATGCAATGGGAAAAGGATGGCGTCTTCGCTGTGATTTCCGAGTGATTTATAAAATTCGACTGCCTGTTCAGACGGCCGGCAGAAACGGTCTGCAAACAGGACATACTGTCCGGAAGGCTGTGTGTTTGGGACATCCGTTTGCAGGTACGGGAAGGCGGAGGACGCTTCTTCTGCTCCGGAAAGGATCGCCTGTGCGTCTTGCGGCAGGGCAATGAGAAGCTCGCGCGCGTAACGCTCGCCTTCGATGATCAGCGTTACGGGGCGCGATACGTCTTTGGCCGCGGAAGGTTGTTCAATTGTTTTTTTTCGCCGTGAAAAAAATCCCATAAAGATCTCCTTTGTTGCTATTTTAACACATTTGCGGAATATGTTCAAGCAGGCAGGTGTAAAAACGATGAATTTAGGCGAAAGGCATGTGCGGCGGGGAGCGGACAAACGGGGTGCATACAGGGGCGAGCTAAAAATCGGTAAGCCGTTTTATATGAAATTGATTGCCGTTTCCTGAAAATCGTGCTATAATTTATTTTATGATAGACTGGAAAAAAATACGGGCGGTCATTTTTGATCTGGACGGCACGCTGATCGACAGCATGGAGATCTGGCGTGAGGTGGATGAGGAGTTTTTTGCACGCCGAGGGATGCAGGTCCCGGAAGGATACCAGGCGGCGATCGCGCATCTGGGGTTCCGTGAATGTGCGGCGTATACGATCCGAAATTATATGCCGTCGGAATCGGCGGACGCGTTGGTGGAAGAATGGCGGGCTTTATCGATGTCCAAATACGGGGCGAAAGACGGGGCAAAGTACTTTAAAGCGCAGGCGGCCGATTTTGTCCGGTTATTGCGCGCGAAGGGAATGAAACTTTGTGTGGCGACGGCCTCGTCCCCTGAATTTTATCTTCCCGTTTTACGGGCGGGCGGTATCGACGGATTGTTTGATGCGTTTGTAACGGTGGAAGACGCAGGAAAAAATAAGAGCTTCCCGGATATATTTTTAAAGAGTGCGGAAAAGCTGGGGGCGGATCCCTCGGAGTGCATCGTATTTGAAGACAATCTGGCGGCGCTGCTGGCGGCAAAGAAAGCAGGCATGCAGACGGCAGCCGTATACGATGCGCAGACGGCAGCGCAACATGCGCAGTTGCGTCGGGAAGCGGACGAATTTGTTGAAACATTCGCGCAGATGATACAGGAAATCAATGGAGAGGAACAAAGAATGTATAAATCCAAACTCAGTCTGATCGAGACGGAGAAAGCGATAAAAGAGATCAAAACAATATTTGAAAAGACGTTGGCGGATACGCTGAATCTGACGAGGATCAGTGCGCCGCTGTTTGTTACCAGGGAAAGCGGACTGAATGACAACCTGAACGGGGTGGAACGTCCTGTATCGTTCGATGTCAAGGCGACGGGTGAGACGGCGGAAGTCGTTCATTCTCTGGCAAAGTGGAAGCGTTATGCTCTGGCGAAGTATCGTTTCGGTGTACGGTTCGGATTGTATACGGATATGAACGCAATACGCCGCGATGAAGATCTGGACAATCTTCATTCGATCTATGTCGATCAGTGGGATTGGGAATGTGTGATACGTCGTGAAGACCGTACGATTGAATTTCTGAAAGAAACAGTACGGAAGATCTATGGTGCATTGCAGACAACGGCAGAGACGATTTGCCGGGAATTTCCGCAGCTTGATAATTATTTGAGTGAAGACATATCTTTTGTGACCACGCAGGAACTGGAAGATATGTATCCCAGACTGACGCCCAAGCAGAGGGAAACGGAATATGTACGCAAACACGGTTCTACTTTTATTATGCAGATCGGCGGCAGGCTGAAATCGGGGCAGAAGCATGACGGCAGGGCGCCGGATTATGACGACTGGAACCTGAACGGAGATATCATGCTGTATTATCCGGTTTTGGATTGCGCGTTTGAGATCTCGTCGATGGGAATACGTGTGGATGAGCAGAGCCTGGTCATGCAACTGAATGCAGAAAATTGTGCGGATCGGTTGGAGTATCCTTTCCACAAAGCGTTGGTTGCAGGGGAACTTCCGCTGACGATGGGCGGCGGTATCGGACAATCGCGGCTTTGTATGTTTTTATTGAATAAATTACACATCGGAGAGGTTCAGGTTTCTCTGTGGGATAAAAAGACAGAGGAATATTGCAAGGAGAATCATATTCCGCTTATGTAATCAAAGGGCGGGATAGAAGGAGAATAAAAAAATGGATACGATTCGTTTGGAAAACAAAGGCAAGACAAGGATGATTGCGCATCGCGGATTGAGCGGGATCGAACTGGAAAATTCGCTTGCGGCGTTTGTTGCGGCGGGAAACCGCGATTATTACGGCGTTGAAACGGATGTGCATGTGACGAAAGACGGAAAGTATGTGATTTTTCATGACGACAGGAGCGGACGTGTTGCCGAAAAAGACATCGCTTTGGAAGAGTCGGAATTTTCGCAGATCCGTTCTTTGCGGCTGCAGGAGCGCGGGACGGAAGGCGGATATTCGGATATGCAGAAGCCGCTTTCTTTGAGCGAATATCTGCGTGTGATCCGCCGTTACGAAAAAGTGGCGGTTGTGGAATTGAAAAACCCGATGAAGAAAGAGAGCATTGCAGAGATCGCGGACATCTGTGCGAAGGAATATGACCTGAACCGCATTGTCTTTATTTCTTTTACCTATGAAAATCTCCAGGCTATGCGCGAAATCCTTCCCAACCAGCATGCACAATTCCTGACGGGCGAGATCTCCGACGAATTGATCGCAAAGCTGAAAAAAGATAAAATCGGGTTGGATATCCTGTATACGTCTTTGAACGGGGAATGGGTAAAGAAATTGCATGACAACGGGATCGAAGTTAATTGCTGGACGTGCGACGATCCGGATGCAGCGAAAAACCTCATCGCTTGGGGTGTGGATATGATCACTACCAATATTTTGCAATAAACATTGCAAGAAATGACAATATCAATATAAAAGGACAGAAAGCGGCGCGCAGAAAATTCTGCGCGCCGCTTTCTGTATTGGGGCGAACAGCCCGAAACTGAAAAACCATCGGCTTAGCCGTTGGATATTTTTTCTTTTGATAAATTTCCCTGTTTTAGGGGGGGATGAACCATCGGTTGTATTTGTGGTTTTAGAAAAAACTGCGAGAGTGATATGCTCGTAAATGGTTTTTGCTTTCGCCGATGAAAAGGAGGAAATTTTTCAAGTGGGGGGATAGGAAAGGCGGTGTTTTATGTCTGTGTGAATAGAAGTTTGCTACTGATGAAAAAACTTATAATAAAAATGCCGCAAACTAAGCTTTGCGGCAAGAAGAATCAAAGTTTTGGTTCTCTCGGTTCACGGTTTTTATATGCAACGACGGCGTGAGCGAGTTGGTCGGGGCAGGAAGTATTGTTCCTGCATTTGATGCCTTTGAGGGTTGCCTCGACTTCTTCGAGTGTTTTTCCCTCGACGAGGCGGGATACGCCTTGCAGATTTCCGCTGCAGCCGCCGATAAATTTCACGTTGTGGATCTTATTCTGTTCATCGACGTCGAAGATGATCTGACGGGAGCAAGTACCTTTTGTATTGTAAGTGAACATAGTTGTATTACCTCTGTAAGGGGAGAAAGGAGGCAGACGGTTCAGTCTACGAGATTTTCATAGATGACCGCATAGACATCTGCGGCTTTCAGTTCCCATTTTTTGTAGATATTTTGTGCCGTCTTGCGATCGGGCACGACAAATTTTAATTCCAGCATAGGCTGGGCAGGCGCGAGTATGCGCAGAAAGACGGTATATGTTCCGTCCTTATTCTGGTAGTAATCGGATTTGCATTCCTGGCGATTCCTATAGCGCGCGCTGTTGTTTTTGACAAATACCGATATTTCTTCTCGGGTGCTTTTCGGAATATTGATGTAGAAATTGGCAAGACAGCTTCTGCCGTCGGGGGTGATGGTATAGAGAGTATCGTCGTTGGTTTCCACCGTGCAGATAAAGCCGTCTTCCAGAAGCTGGGAGATGATCATGACACAGTCCATGTAATTGATCCAGTCGTTGCTGGTGGAACACATGTCGATGATCGTGCGTTCGGAAAGGGCGCTTTCCATTTTGTCGAAGACGAAAAGCAATATTAACTTGTTTATGAATGTTTCGCCTTGGATCTGCATGGAAATCACCTGAGAGAGATTTTTTCTTTACGGACAAAAAATCCGCTTTTTAAGAAAAAGCGGATAATTCTGTCCCCTGTGCAAACGTAGATTTGATCCGCCTTATTAAGCGAATTTTTTAAGGGCTGCAACGAGATCGTCGCAGTTATCGGAGTGGATCTCAACGACAAGCGGTTTGGACAGGTCGAGGCTGAAAATACCGAGAATGGATTTTGCATCTACGACATATTTATCGCTTTTCAGATCGATCTCATAAGGATAATCCTGCACGATTTTAACGAACTCTTTAACGTTCTGAGCCATTTGCAGAGAAATTTTTACGGATTTCATAAAAGCCCTCCAAATTTGATTTTCTATATTATACATAAATTTTTCGGGAAAAGCAAGATATTTGCGAAAATTAACTTAATAAAATCTGATTTTTGTGCTATAATGATAGCCGACGGAGAAAAGTTGTAAAAACTGCACAGAAAAAAGGAGATAATATATGGATACGGGCAGGGAACAGATTGATTTGTTTTTGCGTCGCTGTGACGAATTGATGCAGTCTAAATTTATTATAGCGGACACGAAAATAGGGGAACTTCTGCAGGCGATCGCCGCGTCGGATCTGTTGTATGCGTTTTTCAGGGATATCACGAAAGATTTCGATTATCCTGCGGCGAAGAGCAAATACATGAACTATGCGCCGTACGGAAAGACGCAGAAAAAACTGTTGTTTCCGGAAGATCCTGCGGAAAATCTCGCTTTCATATTTTGCCTTTTGATGGAGTTTGACAACAAAACTTTAGATCTCGGCAGGTTTTTACAGGAATATTTTTACGAAGACGGGAGCTTTTATGAGAGCTTCTATGCATTTTGCAACCAGGTGGTAAAACCTTTCAAAAATGCCGTGAAGGTCATGTTCAGCGAGTCTTTTGAAGCGTCTCCTTCGGCTGCGGAAGCACGGGAAGAGAAACAAGGAAAAAACAAAAAGAAAGGTGCATACGGTTGTTTCAGTGTGGAAGAGGAGCGGAAACAGCTGTATGCGTCCATACTGCCGGATGCAAAGAAAGTGGACGGAATGCTGTTATTGAATGCATTGGAAAGGGCGAAAGACAAAGCGTTGCAGGCGGCGCTTTTGTGCGGATATGTTTATTTTGCGCAGGCGGTCGGTCGCAAACAGGCAGCGGAACAGGCGTCTGCGGAATTGGAAAAAAGAAAGGAGCGGTTATGAATCTGACAGAAAGGACGATCAAAAAGAATGTGGTATACCGCGGAAAAATCATCAACGTCCGATGCGACGATGCGCAGCTTCCGGACGGAAAGCCGTGCAAGCGTGAAATGGTGGAGCATCCGGGCGGAGCATGCGTTTTGTATGTACGGGACGGGAAAATCCTTTTAGTGCGGCAGTTCCGGTACGTATACGGGGAAGAATTGTTGGAAATACCGGCGGGAAAACTCAACCCAGGAGAAGATCCTGCGGTAACGGCGGCAAGGGAGCTGGAAGAAGAAACGGGATGGATCCCTGAGAAAGTCGAACATCTGTATACGATGTATCCTACGCCGGGGTATACCAACGAAAAAATTTATATTTACCGTGCGGAAGGAGTAAGGGAAGGCACGGTTCATCCCGATGAAGATGAATTTCTGACTGCGGCGTTTTATCCTATGGAAGAAGTCGCTGAAATGATCCGGGACGGCAGTATCCGCGACGCAAAGACGATCATTGCCGTACAAAGGTACCTTCTCGAACATAAAGGCCGTTAAAGAAAACGGAAGGGGATTCGTGAAGGCTTGGACGGGAAAAATCGGATACGTATATTGATTTTTTTGCAAAATCGTGTAAAAAAGGCGGCGGTCTCC
>CATYEP010000104.1 GCA_958405585.1 uncultured Eubacteriales bacterium | reverse complement strand
GCAAATCATTCATCTTGTCGGAAGGTGGAGCCATACCGGGAATGCACTTGGAACAATTATACTCCCCATGCATTTTGCTGTTCTTCTTTCAGGCTTAATTCTCGGCCCGGTTGCAGGCGGAATGATAGGGGCAGCCAGTCCGCTTATAAGTCACTTGTTGACCGGAATGCCGAACGCAGATCAAGTATTTTTGATGTGTGTTGAACTTGCCGTTTACGGTATAAGCACAGGACTGATTTCACAGAAGAAAATTGCTGTTTCGCTAAAGATATTGATCGCACAGATTTCGGGAAGAATAGTCAAGCTTTTTGTTGCGGCTCTACTTTCGCTCGTGTTAGCGGACGTCGCATTTTCGGTCGGAAACATTGCCAGGACTTTTCTGAACGGAATACCGGGGATGATTCTGCAAATTTGCCTGATTCCCTTGTTATATTATAATTTAAAAGGATTTACAAAGTAGTATGAATGACATAAATAGGGCAAAATTTATTTTGGAAGACAGAAAAGCAAGCGTTGTTTTTTGTAGCGCAGAGCAAGAAATTATTCTTGACGGCAAAGGGATCAGGCCATTACTTGAAATCATGAAAACAAGGACTGCATTCTCTGAATTCTCTGTGGCGGATAAAATCGTAGGAAAAGCTGCGGCTCTGTTATTTGTCAAAATGAAAGTTGCATCCGTTTATGGTTCGGTGATAAGTGAGAAAGCGAAAGAAATATTTTTGCGCTTCAATATTCCGTTTTCTTATCAAACCCTGGCAAGTGTGATCGTCAATCGCAAAGGCGACGGCATGTGTCCGATGGAAAAAGCAATAGAAAACGTGTCTGATCCGGAAGAAGCGTATCAGATTTTAAAAAATGCAGTATATCAAACGAAAGGAGGTGTTGTATGAAAAAACTTGGATTCGGATTGATGCGTCTGCCTCTTGAAAATGCTGATGACGCGAGTTCTGTGCATCTCGGTCAGACATATCAGATGGCCGATTATTTTATTGCAAACGGATTTACATATTTTGATACAGCCTATATGTATCATAACGGAGCAAGTGAGAAAGCTATCAATTCTGTGTTGATCGGAAGGCATGATCGTTCTGCCTTTACGATTGCAAGCAAATTGCCTACCATGATGTTGAAGGAAAAAGATGATCTGCAAAGAATTTTTTCCGAACAGTTGAGCAGGACTGGCGCAGGGTATTTCGATTATTATTTGCTTCACGCACTGGACAAAAAAAATTATGATACGGCAGTCCGATTGAACTGTTTTGATTTTGTTGCCGATCTGAAACAGCGCGGACTTGTAAAAAAAGTCGGATTTTCCTTTCATGATTCTGCTGAAATGTTAGATAAAATTTTGACAGAACACCCAGAAATGGAATTTGTCCAACTTCAGATCAATTATCTGGATTGGGAAGATGAAAATGTTCAATCTCGCCTGTGCTATGAAACGGCGGTAAAGCACGGCAAACCGGTGATTGTGATGGAACCTGTCAAAGGGGGCAGGCTTGCTGATCTGCCGTCCGATATCCGCGCTATGTTTGCAAGTGTGCATCCGGATTGGTCACCTGCATCCTGGGCCATTCGTTTTGCCGCAAGTTTGCCTCAGGTATTTATGGTCTTGAGCGGTATGTCGAACTTTGAGCAGGTAAAGGACAACGTATCCTTTATGAAGGATTTCAGCCCTCTCAATGAAGCAGATATGGCGGTCGTAAAAAGAGCTGCCGCAATGCTGCGCGGGAATGTTACGATTGAGTGTACCGCATGTCGCTATTGTACGGAAAATTGCCCAATGCACATAGCGATACCCGAATATTTTGCTCTCTATAATAAATGTAAAGCAATCGAATCCCTGAACGATGGAATTAAAAGTTACCGCGAACTGGGAAACAGGGGGTATGGAAAAGCGAGCGATTGCATTGAATGCAGGAAATGCGAAAAAAGCTGTCCGCAGCATTTACCGATCACTTCATATCTGAAAAAGATCGTGAAAACGTTTGAAGGAGAAGCAATAAAATGACAATAGCTGAAGTGTCTAAAGAATACAATATCAGCGCCGATACGTTGCGGTATTACGAACGGATCGGCTTGCTCCCTGCCGTAAACAGAACACAAGGCGGCATACGCGATTATAATGAGGCAGATTGCCGCTGGGTGGAATTTATTAAATGTATGCGGAGCGCGGGATTATCCGTCGAAGCTTTGACCGAATATGTCATGCTTGCGCAAAAAGGGGAATCGACTTTCGAACAAAGGAAACAGATTTTGATCGAACAGCGTGAGCACCTTCGGCAGCGTATACAAGACCTGCAGGAATCTTTGGAACGTTTGAATTTTAAAATTTCAAATTATGACACATTGATGGCGTCCTGCGGAAACTGCAGTGATAAATAAATTTGTTAAATCAATAAAAGGTAAGCCCCCGAACGATTTTGTCGGGGGCTATTCCTAACTATATAAAACTATACACAAATTTTAAACGAGAAACGCCCAAATTACATGGTGCGGATCAGCCCGACAACTTTACCGAGAATTGCGACATCATCGACAATGATATCCGACATAGTTTCATTTTCGGGATGTAAGACAAAATGATCGTCTTTTTTAAAAAATCTCTTGACGGTAGCGCTGTCATCCACCAGTGCAACAACGATATCGCCATTTTCAGCAGTTTCCTGCTTGCGGACGACGATTTTATCTCCGTCAAGAATTCCAGCATCGATCATGCTGGTACCTTGCACCCGTAGCATAAATAAATCGCTGCCCGAAAAACTTCCCGCAGGGAACGAATAAAAATCTTCGTAATTTTCATAGGCAAAAATAGGCTGTCCGGCCGTAACGGTACCGATCAGCGGAATATTGACGGACGTGCTTTTCTTAAAACTCAGGGCGCGGTTTCTGTTCGGCGTTCTGTTGAGATATCCTTCATCCTTCAGTTTTTGCAGATACATATAGGCGGAAGCTGTTGACTTGATCTCCAGCTTTGAACAAATTTCACGAATCGACGGCGCATAACCGTACTCCGCATTGTATTCGTTGATATAATTTAATACTGCGCGCATCTTTACTCTTGTTTGTTTCGACATAATCCGACACCCCTTTTTTCTTTATTATAACACAATAATTTTATTATTGCAAACAAATGTTTCCAGATTTATTTGATTATTTAAAATTTTTATGATATAATTTAGCTTGGAGGCAGAGAATGGAAGCGCAAAAATGTGTATTGTATGACAGGGACTGCATCGGCTGCATGGAATGTGAGATGTGTGACCTGGATCCGAATAAAATCTGTGATAATTGCGGGAAATGTCTGGATATTCAGGACTTTGCTTCGATACGTATCGATGGGATCTATGATGCGGAGGGGAATGTCTGGAAAGGAAAAAGAAAAAAATGACCTTGTTTTTCTTTACATTTGCAAATGCGAATGTTATAATAAAATAAATATTGAAGTCGGAGGCTGAAAATGGCGGAACTGAAATATGAGATAGCAGAGAAGCTCGGCGTTTTGGGAGAAACGGGCAACGGTTGGACGAAAGAGCTGAATCTTGTGAGCTGGAGCGATCGCGAGCCGGTTTACGATATCCGTACATGGAATGCGGCGCATGATCGTATGGGCAAAGGAATTACGCTCACATTGGATGAAATCAAGTCTTTAAAAGATTTGCTCGAAAGCCTGGATATATAATACGAAGCAGAGGGGCAACGAACATTCGTTGTCTTTTTTGTTTGACAAGAAAGGCAGTGCTGTTCCGACGCCGTTTCAGGCGAATCCAAGCGATCTGCCGAAAAAGAGTAAAACCGTTTTAAAAAATTATTTTGGAGAAAATTATGTCAGATACGAGCATTTACGAAAACCCGTTGCTGAGCAGGTATGCAGGCAGAGAGATGGCTGAAAATTTTTCGGATGATAAGAAATTTCGCCTGTGGCGGAAACTTTGGATCGCGCTGGCTGAGTCCGAAAAAGAACTCGGGCTGAATATAACGGAAGAGCAGGTCGCCGAAATGAAGAAATATGCGAACGACATCAACTATGATGTTGCGCGTAAATTTGAAAACGAAGTGCGGCACGATGTCATGGCGCACGTAAAAGCATTTGGCGAACAGGCAAAAAGTGCAAAGCCGATCATACACCTTGGGGCTACTTCCTGCTATGTCACAGATAATGCAGAGGTTATCATCATTGACAATGCGCTGGACATGGTAATGAAAAAGCTTGTCAATGTGATGGACAAGCTGAAGAAATTTGCATTAAAATACAAAGACCTGCCGACTTTAGGATTCACGCATTTACAGCCCGCCCAACTAACGACCGTTGGAAAACGCGCAACTTTGTGGCTATCTGATCTGGAAATGGATTACTACAATCTGGTGAACCTGAAAAACTCCGTGAAACTCCGCGGGGTCAAAGGAACAACGGGAACGCAAGCCAGCTTTCTGGATCTGTTCAACGGAGATTCCAAAAAAGTCAAAGAGCTGGAAAAACGTGTAGTTTCCAAAATGGGCTATGCGAAAGTCTACGGGGTCACAGGACAAACGTATCCGCGCAAATTTGATTACAATGTACTCTGTGTATTGTCGCAGATTGCGCAGAGCGCTTACCGATTCTCCAATGACATACGTCTGTTGCAGCATATGAAAGAAGTGGAAGAACCTTTTGAAAAGCACCAGATCGGATCTTCTGCTATGGCATACAAGCGCAATCCCATGCGCAGCGAACGCGTCAGCTCACTGGCAAGGTATGTTCTGAGCCTTCCGGTAAATGCTGCCGTGACGGCGTCTACCCAATGGTTCGAACGTACGCTGGATGACAGTGCTAATAAGCGTATTGTCATTGCGCAGGCATTTTTGTCTGTCGATGCGATCCTGAATCTGTACCTGAATATTTCGGAAAACCTGGTCGTTTACGATAAAGTAATTTCCAAACATATTTCGGCGGAATTTCCTTTTATGGCGACGGAAAACATAATGATGGAATTCGTCAAGGCAGGCGGCGATCGACAGGAGCATAATGAGCGCATCCCCGTGCTGGCTATGGAGGCAGGAAAAAATGTCAAACAGGAAGGCAAGGATAATAATCTGATCGAACTGATCCGAAACGATGAAATGTTCCGCGCCGTATGGGATAAGCTGGACGATATTCTGGATGCCAGAAACTTTATAGGACGCAGCAAAGATCAAGTGGAAGAGTTCATCACCGAAGAAATAGATCCCATTCTGGAAGCTCATAAAAGTGATCTGGGAGAACACGGGGAAGTCCGCGTTTAAAAATCGGAAACAAATTTGACGGTAATTAGAACATAAAAACAGCGTCGGCAGTCCGAGAAACATTTGACGGCGGACTGCCGATCATTTATAATTTTTGTTGAATAGTTGATACTAAAGAAGAATTGTCCGATAGAAGGAGTGTAGCTATGCTCGAACTGAAAAATGTCTGGTATTCCGTAAAAGACGAGCAGACTGGAAAAAAACAGGATATTCTGAAAAATGTGAACCTGAATTTTCAAAGCGGCGAAATCAGCGTCATAACGGGGCCGAACGGGAGCGGAAAATCCACCTTGATCAAAATACTGATGGGATTTGAAAAACCGACTTTAGGTACGATCTGTTTTGACGGCAAGGATATTACGGAAATGAGCATAACAGAACGTGCGAGAATTGGTTTTACGATCGCCTTTCAGCAACCGGTCAGATTCAAAGGCATCACCGTAAAAAAGCTGCTGGAACTGGCTTGCGGCAAAAAGCTGGATACGGACAGCATGTGCGAATGTTTATCTTCGGTAGGATTATGTGCCCGCAATTATATCGATCGCGCGGTTGACGGAACTCTTTCGGGCGGTGAGCTGAAGAGAATCGAACTTGCAACAGCCATTGCCAAAGGCGGCGAAGTATTTTTGCTGGATGAACCGGAAGCGGGGATCGACCTGTGGAGCTTTGAAGATCTGGTAAAAGTTTTTGAAAAACTGCACGATAAAACGGTGATCATTGTATCACACCAGCAGCGGATCATGGAAACGGCAGATAAAATCGTTCTTTTTGACAACGACAAACTCATCTGTGCCGGGAAGAAAGAAGAAATGTTTTCGCGGATCACAAAGCAGCCGTCTCTCTGCTGGCGGAACGTAAAGGAGAATACAAATGGATAAAACCGATGAACAGCTTCTCGAAACGATTGCCGATCTGCACGGCATTCCGGAAGGAAGTTTCAATATTCGTAAAAACGGAAAACTTCTGGTAAGAAAGTCAGATGCTGATATAGAAATCGTTCCCAAAAAAGACAAGGATGGAATTGATATCATCGTAAAAGCGAATGTGAAAAATAAGGCGGTACACATTCCTGTCTTACTGACGGTCGGCGATTTTCGTGATACGGTCTACAATGACTTTTTTATCGGAGAAAATGCGGACGTGACGATCGTGGCTGGCTGCGGAATTCATAATGCTACCTGTTCGGACACCGAACATGACGGCATTCACACGTTTTATGTTTCAAAAAACGCAAAAGTCCGTTATGTTGAAAAACATTATGCGAACGGCGACGGGACAGGTAAAAAAGTTTTTGATCCAATCACTAAAATTTATCTGAAAGAAGGTTCCTGCTTTATACTGGAATCGACACA
>CATYEP010000103.1 GCA_958405585.1 uncultured Eubacteriales bacterium | reverse complement strand
GCCCGCACAGCGCTAATCTGCGTCTCATCCACTGCGGCGACTTGCGGATTTTTAATTCACGCACATAATGGGCAATATATCTCGGGCAAAGATCCGGCGCTTCCACAGACACATTCACCCTCTCGCAGGTACTGAAACCCGCCGCGTCATACGCAAGATCCAGCGGTTCCAACGGTTTTTTCAATACCGCCGCCACTTCCCGCGCGATCCCGTATACGCTTTGGCAATCCGGGCGGTTCGCCGTAACCGAAATGTCAAATATATAATCATCCAACCCAACGACCTTTTTGATATCCGTACCCAGAGGGATATCCCCCTGCAATAACAAGATCCCGTTTACCTCAGCGCCCTCGTACCAATCGTCGTTGATGCCCAATTCTTCACCGGAACAAAGCATTCCGAATGACTCGACTCCGCGTAATTTTCCCTTCTTGATTTTTACCCCATCATGCAAAGACGCACCTTCAAGCGCCACTGGAACAACATCCCCGGGCTTTACGTTATCCGCTCCCGTTACGATCTGAATATTAGAACCATATTCCCCGCAATTCAGATGACAGATCTTGAGCTTGTCCGCATCCGGATGTTTTTCCATGCTCTCGATCCTGCCGACAACACAGCGATCGATCTCCGCGCCCACGTAGATGAGCTCTTCCACCTCAAAGCCGCATGAGAACAGTTTGTCCGTCAGTTCCTGCGCCGTAATATCTATATCCACATAATCTTTCAGCCAACTGAATGGTACTTTCATTGTCCTGTCCTCCTCAATCCTTGAATTGTTTCAAAAAGCGTACGTCACCTTCAAAAAGCAGCCGAATATCACCGATCCCGTATTTGATCATCGCAATGCGCTCAAGCCCCATCCCGAAAGCAAACCCCGTATACACATCGGGATCCACACCGCAATTTTCAAGGACACGGCGGTTAACCATTCCGGCACCCAAAACTTCGATCCAACCCGTCCCCTTGCAGATACGGCAGCCCTTCCCGCCGCACGCGGAACAGGAAAGATCGACCTCTACGCTGGGTTCCGTAAAAGGAAAATAGGAAGGACGCAGGCGCACCTTTGTTTCCTTTGTAAACATGCGGCGTGCAAATTCGTCCAACATGCCTTTCAGATCGTTCAAGGTGATCCCTTTGTCGACAACAAGACCTTCCATCTGGTGGAACATGGGTGAATGCGTTGCATCCGAATCCGAACGATATACCCTGCCCGGACTGAGAACCTTGATCGGCGGCTTCTTGTTTTCCATCACACGGATCTGCCCGGACGAAGTCTGCGAGCGGAGCAGAAATTCGCCCGTAATAAAAAATGTATCCTGCATATCACGCGCCGGATGATCCGCCGGAATATTCAAAGCCTGAAAATTGTAATAATCTTTTTCGATTTCCGGGCCCTCGTAGACATCAAAACCCATTCCCGAAAAAATGTCGATCAATTCACGGCGAACAAGCGTTACCGGATGCACTGAGCCTGTTTCGCGAAATTTCGCAGGCATCGTTACATCGATCCTTTCACTTGCGATCTTTGCCGAAAGCTCTCTTCTCCCGATCTCTTCTTCCAGTCCCGCAAATTTTTCTTCTGCCCATTGTCTGACTTCCCCGACCAGCTTTCCGACCGCCGGCCTGTCTTCCGCAGCCACTTCGCGCATTCCTTTCGACAGGACCGAAATCTTTCCCGTCTTACCCAGATAATCCATCTTCAACGCATACAAATCCTTGCTCGTCATCGACGCGCCGCGTTCTTCCAGTATTCCGCAAATTTCCTGACGTATGCTCTCGATCTGCTCTTTCATATGACCTCCTCTGTTCATTCCGCAACTTGTATTTTAATTTTTAAAACACCGGTAATTACTGTCCTTCCACCTTTTTCTGAACCCTTTGATCCATAAAAAAAGCCCTGTAGCAAAAAATTGCCACAGGGCGTCAAAAACGCTGTACCACCTATGTTCACAGAATAACTCTGCCTCATTCCCGCTTAACGCGCGGCAAAACGTCTGCCCTTACTCCTTACGTTTCAAAGCAGAAGCTGTAAAGTGAATACCGATTCCGCAAAACGGAAAACCTTTCAGCCGCCGAGTTTTCCTCTCTTGGAATTACACCTGAACCGTCTCTCTTTCTCATTGCCTCTGATATTGTCTCTATAATAAAGCAAATTCTCGCAAAAGTCAAGAATTTTAAAGCATTCCCCATATATTTTCTGCACTGCGGCCGAAATACAGACATTCCTATTTCTTTATATTACGTCGTAACCAAGCCGCCGTTAAGATAAATTTCAGGAATTTTTCCCACAATAATACTTTCACAAACCAATATCTGCGTACGGAGCGTAACTTTTTTCGTCTGCGATGGAAGTACGATGCTTACCGATGCATCTGCAAACATATAGACACTATGGCGCGTCTGATTGATCCCCGCCGAAGTAAATTCTGATTCAAATGAGCATATTACACTGCCTATCTGCAGGACGCGGAATGTTATCTCCGGCCCAAACCCCGCCAGAGCACTGATCCCCGTAAATGCGCCCAACGGTACGGGGATTCCCTCTTCACATATGGCGTTGACATTCGCCGTCGCCAATGTCTGCGTTTGTCTGGCTAAAAGATTGATCTGATAGGAATTCGCTTCAATACTTAAAATCTCCCCCTGATCGTTTCTTTCAACCGAAACCAATTTGTCATATTCGATGCCGTTCCACCGCATGGTCTGCAACGCGGCTTCATTGACCGCCTCCGCCATTTTCGCACGCGAATTTTCTTCACTCAGGGCAATCAGCAACCGCAAAACTCCGCACTGAAACCACACAAATGCAAGGATCACCACTGCCAGCAAAATCGCTGCAATCACAAATTTTTTTATTCGCAACGGCTTGCGGTACCGCCGATAACGATATCCCGTTTCATAACTGTACCCACTCATATCATTTTAATGTATGCGCCTCTTTTATAAATTAGTACAGCTTGCCTACAACCGTATTTCAAAAAAGCATCACGACATAAACATCAGCCTGCCGCAACATAATTTGCCGCGGCAGGCTGATACAATAAACAACCAACAAAAAAATTCCGATCAATTTCAAAACCAATCCTATCTGTCCACAAGATCTTTGCATTTACTGCGCCAGCTCAATCCGCACCCGAAATCTCGAGCTCTTGCGTCTTAAAATTAAAATGATCAAGAAAGGAGCAAACCGTTGTTCTCACGGAAATCTCCGCTTCGGTTGGATGTTTCCGTTTCAATAAAAAACGTACGCTGCGCTTTGGTTGCACCTTTTGTGATTACCAAGATGCCGTTTACGCTCGCCAGATAATACTCCGAATTTGCAATACTCTGAAATTGTACGCCTTCTCCGCTCTCTCCGACAAGTGTTCGGAACGTCATATTGATTTTGTCTGCCATTCCCTCTTTGCTCGCGGGATCTTCCGAATCCTGCGTGATCACGATCTCGCCCGAAATCGGATCCGCCCATATATACAATCCGGGCTTGTTGTACGCCTGAATGGACACATATGCTTCCCCATTTTTCCCATCCGGCACATACTTTGCTTCTTCGATCTCCCAAAGCATGTCGTCCGTATCGTCCAGATCACTCTCCTGCCAAAGAAGCAAATCGATTTTTAACGGGTACAAATAAGCAGACCCGGAATCTTGCTGCGGATTTTTAAAATTGCGATGCGACAGAGGCGTGCCGTTGCTGTCCGTTATTTTGCTCGCCACCCCCGTCAGACCCGTAGACGTTTCCGCCACGTATTTGATATAGCCGTTTTCGTCAAATTCCAATTCCGCAATACACGCCACGCGGCGATATCCGCTCCCATACGGCAGAGAACCGTTATGATAGATCATATATGTGCTTCCGCCGAAATCAAATATCGCCGGATGATTCGTATTGGAAGTAGCCGTCGGATCCATCAAAAGGTTGCCGTAATCCCAAACAGATTCCCATAGCATATCGTTCACGCTGTATGCAAGCGCTTCGCGCCAGCCCGCCGCATAGAACATATAGAATTTTCCGTTTCGCTCATACAAGTACGGTGCTTCCGTAAACGTATTTCCGACCGGGTTCTTGCTGTAACAATCCAGCCGCATGATGTCCCAATCAGCAGGATCTGACGAATCTTTATAGCTCGTCTCTCCGCCATAACAAGGCGACTGCGTCTTGCGGTCGATCACATTTATGTCTTCTCTGCCCGACGCACTCTGATCCACAATCTCCAACGCGACCGTATACCCTTCCGCACAATACTCTATTGTCGCGTCCGTGATCTCGACCTGCGCCATAAAACAATTACTGTTGCCCCAAGCTATATAAAATTCTTCCTTGCCATCCTTGTCCGTATCATAAATCAATGCAGTCGGATCAATATCGTTCCATCGCGCTATATCTTTTGTTGCATCATCACGGTTATCCGTCCACGAACTGTACACGAGCGGCTGACTGTAACAGGTAAACGGCCCCGTCGGATCTTTCGATACAGCCACCCCGATGCATTGATCTCCGTTTTCATTCGCTGTTACCGATCCCGCCGTCGTATCTGACCAACAACAGAACAGGAACCAATAATATCCCTCATACTTTACGACCTGCGCCGCCCATGCCGAATTATAACTTTTGTTTGTCCACGGGACGTCGCGGATATCCATAATTATACTTTCCGCCTTCCAGCTTAAAAGATCCGTCGAGGAATAGCAGATCCATTCCGGCATATTGTACTCCCCGGTTTTTGAAACATCATGCCCTGCATAAAGATAAACCGTTTCCCCCTCTTCTCCGCTCTCTACTAAAACGGAAGGATCTCCTGCATACGTCAGAATTTCTTTGTCGCCTTTTTGCCAAAGCGTGCTCTCCGTGTCCCAGGAGGAATCATAACTGCTGTCGCCGACTCCGAATCCGCCGATCGGATTACCGCCCGTACTTTTCTGAAGGCTTACTTCCTGCAATCCCGCCGTTTCACTCTCAAACTGCGCCGTGACCATAACGCTTGCCGTCACTTTAAATGTATAGGGATTCTGCGCCGAAACAATCTCTCCGCCGATCTCCCAGCCGATAAAACTTTTCCCTTCCGGTATCGATGCCGTTACCGTGCAATCCGCATTCTCCTCATACTCTCCACCACCCGTTCCGCCAATCACGGTAACCGTATATTTCGGCGTTTCACTTTCCGTCTCTTTCATTCCGCAAGCAGTTAAAAATACCGTAAAAACCAGAACCGGCAGCATTGCCAAAACCAGCAACTTTCTAAAAATTTTCTTTTTCATCTTTTTCACCGCTCCTTACTTACCTGCCAACGCATGCAGATCTTCTTCCTCGTGCAGCATGCCGATCTCGTCCCTCGAAAGAACTCTGTTATAAACGGTCAGATTTGCCGCGTAAGCCACCTGATTTCCGTCCCCACTCCAGTAAGAACGGCCTATCCAGTTATCCTGCCCGTTCAAAACTGCATTCAATATTGTTTCAAACTGATCGCCCGCATGGTAAACAGCCGACCCGATACCGCCGTAAACACGTTCCGTAGCCGCAGAACTAACATAAAAAGAAATCGTACGGCTGTACGGATCAAAAACAACCGATGCCGTGATCCACTCACCCGCAATGATCGTACAGAACCGATTCGCCTCCGGATAAGTGTCAAACACATCCGAGTTAATCAATGTAATACGAACCGTACCGCTTTCATACGCAAAGAAAATGCCCGTACCGTTTTGATAACCATCCCCTGAAGCCTTTGTTCCCAACTGGAATATCCTCGCCCACGGTTTATAGAACGTTTCCGCATACACGGAAACTGTCATAGTCAGCCCCGTCTGCGTCGTCGCTCCCTGCATGGCATCCGCAGGTATCTTCAGTCCAGTCGTGGCACTTGCCGAAGTATCCCATCTGTCGCGGTCATGCAACATGTTTTCATCAAACAATTTTGTACCCGTGATCCGCTGTTTTGTCACCGCAAGAGATTGCGTAATATCGGAATAAGAGGTGCCGTTCATAAACCGCACTTTCTCCGAGGATGTGTTTACAATGTTTTCTCCGCTTCCCGACAGCGGATATGCCGAAGCCAGCCCGTCCGTAAGATCGGGTTCCCGATAAAACGCTTTTAATGCCTCCAGTGCGGATTCCAAGGCGTGCGCCGCAGCATCTACTTCCTGCTGCGAAGCCTCAAAATAATTTAATCTGCCCGCATTTTCAAGAGCTTGCTCCAACGTTCCGTAAGCATCCGTCCAACCTTCAGCCGAAGTATTGTAATTTGATAAAGATAAGTTTTCCGCCTCTTCTTTGAGTACGTTCAGACGCGAAAAATCCGCATAATCCGCATTCACACCCGCAATCTCTTCCGCCGTCAGAGCCTTTGCGTACAGCGCCACATTTTTCACGTTCATATCCGCCTGTCCCCAATAATTGTCCGCACAGCCCAGATGAAAGTACTCCGCGGTATTGATAAATCCGACCGTATCGTAACTGTACGCGCCGTGTTCGCCGTCCGTATAAGTATATGTCTCCTGTAAAACTCCGTTCAGATAAATTTTGATCGCGCTATCGTCAACTGCCAGAATGTATTGAGAAAGATCCTGCATATTCAGAACCCGATCGGGTACGATATCATAATAAGCGCTCGTACTGCCCGTCTCG
>CATYEP010000102.1 GCA_958405585.1 uncultured Eubacteriales bacterium | reverse complement strand
CGAAAATCCAACAACCGAAAAACTTCTTCATACACATTCTCATCCCTAAGATCGAACGACAACACTTTTCTTCCGTTCTTCTCCATAATGGTATCGTATGTCCACTGGATCCCCGACCTCGAAAATGTATTTCTCTCTTTTTCGAAGCGTTCCATCTCCTTCTTTCCGAAACCGAATCTGAGCTCAAACAAGTCCAGCACCATCCCGATACTGCAAAGCGCTTTGTTTTTCACATGAAATCTGTAAATCAGTTTCCAGCGACTGTCTCCCGCGCTCCATTCTCCTTTCGCCCCGTAACGCGAACAGATATCTTTACAGACTCGCAGAAAACGGGCATATTCCGCTTCCCCTAAAATTTGTTTTGCAAGCAAATGCCCTTCTTCTTCCGTTTCCGGTGTATATTGTTTGCGGGGAATCAACGACCGCCTCATAATATACTCTTCTTGGGGTGTATAGGTTTTCGGATCGATCTTTAACAGAAGTTTCTGCTCTTCGGTATACCTTTCATTTCTCATCTGCAAGTTCCCTTTTCATTAACACGGATCTCGTACCGCCCGCAAAAGTTTGGCAATGTCTGTAGCCCTTCCGCCTTTTTTTAAGAGCAAAACGTACTCCGTATTTTTCCGCTCCCGAAGCGGTGCATTTGTCAGTTTCTGCGGAACAAGCCCTAATTTTTCCGCCGTTTCGCAAACTCTGACCACAATCGTTTCATGCAGTTTTTTATCCTTCACAATGCCATGTTTGTCCTGCCCCTTGCCGCCGCATTCAAACTGCGGTTTGATCAGAACATATGCTTTGCCGTCCTTTTCCAAAAGATCCGCAATGACAGGAAGAATATATTCCAGCGATATAAAACTCAGATCTGCCGTCACGGCATCTGCCTGCTCAGGAAAATCTTCCTTTGACAAATACCGCGCATTCCTTCGATCCATCACACAGACGCGCGGATCTTTCGCCAAAGACGCATTTAACTGACTTTCCCCGACATCCACCGCATAGACACGCCCGGCTCCGTTTTTTAAAAGGCAATCGGTAAACCCGCCCGTACTGGCTCCCAAATCGATGCAGGTAAGCCCCTGTACGCTCTCCGAAAAATCCTGCAGCGCTTTGTAAAGTTTAAATCCGCCCTCAGACACAAAAGTGATCGGCTCTTCCAAAATCTCGATCCGATCCGCCTCCGATACTTCCTGCGCTGCTCTGCCTGCTTTTCCGTTTACAAGAACGCGCCCTTTTTCAAGGGCGCGCGCTGCTTTCGTTCGGGACTCAAATCCGTGCCCGGCTAAATATTTATCCAAACGCATTATTATGCCTCTCTGCCACGGACATACTTCGTCAATTCCTGTAAAAACGAACACTCATACGGCAACTCACCCAAAATCTTCAGACAAAGTTCGCAATAATAGTCCGCAAGCTCCTCGCTTTTCTCTTTTCCGTACAAGTTCACGCTGGATATTTTCTTTTCCGCCGCGTCTTTACCGACTGACTTCCCAAGCTTTTCAAAATCACCTGTATAATCCAGAAGATCGTCCGTGATCTGAAACAAATAACCGAAATTTTTTCCAAACTCATTCAACAGCGCGATGATATTTTCATCCGCATCATACACATAAGCGGGAACCGTCACGGCGCTCATGATCATCTTCGCCGTTTTATTCAGTATGATAAAATCCGCTTCCGATTTGCCCGCATCTTCTCTGCCCTGCCAGAACAAGTCGGCAGCCTGTCCAGCAACCATCCCGAAAGCTCCTGCATTCTTACACAAAACGGACGCCGCCATGCGATAGCTTTTTCCTTTGTTGCACTCTTCAAAACAAAGCCCGTATGCCTCATTCAAAAGTGCATCGCCCGCAAGGATCGCCTGCCCCTCTCCAAACTGCTTGTGATTGCTCGGCTTCCCCCTGCGAAAATCATCGTTGTCCATCGCAGGAAGATCGTCATGAATCAGGGAATAAGTATGGATCATCTCGATCGCCAAGGCAAAATTGGCGACATCCTGTATCTTTCCGCCCAGCATCTGCGCTGTCACAAACATCAGAACGGGACGAAGCCGCTTTCCTCCGATCTTCAGCGAGTACTGCATGCTTTCCCTGAGTATTTCCGGTCTTATCTGTAAATTTGTGAGATATTCTGCCAGAATTTCTTCAAATAAAAGCCGCAGCTCTTCCATCCTTTGTTTAAATTGCGTTTCCAAATGTTCAGCTCCTCGACGCGGCAATCACCGTATTATAAAGCAGCATGGTGATCGTCATCGGTCCGACTCCGCCCGGAACCGGTGTAATAAAAGACGCTTTGTCCTTTACCTTCTCAAAATCCACATCGCCGCATAGTTTTCCGTTTTCATCGCGATCCATACCGACATCGATCACGACCGCACCTTCTTTTACCATATCTGCCGTTACAAACTTTGCTTTCCCGATCGCAACGACCAGAATATCCGCACCCGCGCAGACCTGCTGCAGATTTGCAGTCTTACTGTGACATACGGTGACCGTCGCATCCGCGTTCAGCAAAAGCATTGCCATCGGTTTGCCCACGATGTTTGATCTGCCCAGAACAACCGCCGTCTTGCCTTTCGGATCGATCCCGTATTTCTCCAGCATCTTCATGACTCCGTACGGTGTGCAAGCAACGATCGTTTCCCGATTCATCGCAAGGTTTCCCACATTCTCCGCACAAAACCCGTCCACATCTTTCGCGGGCGGGATCCTGCGCAGAATTTTCCGTTCATCGATATGTTTCGGAAGCGGCAGCTGCACCAAAATTCCGTGCACATTTTCAGAAGCAACCAATTCATCGATCAAAGAAATAAGCTGATCTTCGCTCGTCTCTTCAGGCAGATGGTAGGAAAAAGATTTGATCCCTACTTCCTCACAGGCCTTGATCTTGTTGCGGACATATACCTTGGATGCCTGGTTTTCACCCACCAGTACTACAGCAAGCCCGATATCTTTTCCGCGCTCTTTTTTAAAAATAGCGACACGTTCACGGATCTCCCCGCGAAGCTCCTCTGCAAGCGCCTTGCCGTCAATGATCTGCGCCATCTTTCGCAACCTCCGCCATATAAGCTCCCAATACGCCGTTTACATATCCGACACTCTTTTCCGTAGAATATTTGCGGGCAAGCCCCACCGCCTCGTCAATGCTGACAATCGCCGGTACATCATCGATGTATTTCATTTCTGCCATTGCCATCAGTAAAAGGCTTTTATCTACCGGAAACATTCTCTTTTCAGAAAATCCGATCGAATAACGGTTCAATGCTTCCGTCAACTCTTCACGATGATCTTTGACACAGTCCAGCAAACGGTCTGCATACTCGGCTTCTTCTTCGTCCAATGCGAACGTCTTGTAAACGCCGCGCTGAAATTCAGCCGGCTCTTCCGATTGAAACAACGATGCAAAAATCACCTTAAATGCACATTCGCGCGCTTTACTTCTCATAATGTATGTCCCTGTAAAAATTTAATATTTCCCCCCGAAAAATTTTCCGAGGGGAAACACCTTAAAATTTTGTTTATTGTTCGACTGCGTGATCCAATAATTCAACGCCGACCACATAAACGTCAACTTTGGCGACTTTATACTCCGTCATCGCTTCTACGTTATGTTTGACAGA
The DNA here is from genome assembly GCA_958405585.1 of uncultured Eubacteriales bacterium. Taxonomy (GTDB): domain Bacteria; phylum Bacillota; class Clostridia; order Christensenellales; family Borkfalkiaceae; genus Borkfalkia. Next base: position 3,029 of record CATYEP010000102.1, on the reverse strand, counting down.
TTGCTGAATCTTGAACGCAACTTCGGGAACATTGTACCCGTAATCTACCTTAACGGAAATATCGGCGTAAATACCTTCCTTCTCAAAGTACAGCTTTAATCCGCGCTTTTTCCCTTGAAGAAGTTCCACTCCTTCAATTTCCGAAACGGCAAGGCTGATAATTCCGCTCACTATGCCGGAATTGTAAGATACTTTCCCTTTTTGACCGTCGGACGGAACACGTTTGAAAAGTGCCATTGTAGCTCTCCAAGAATTTTCTTATGTTTATTATACCACATTTTTTGAAATTTGAACAGTATTTTTATTAAATTTCCGCCTGAATCGGCATAATATTTACATTCGCAGGATCACAACCCGCTTCTTCCGTCAAAATATTATAGATGGAAAGAAAATCATTGTAGCCAAGTTCGCTCGCATTCACGAATACATTGACGTTTTCCGAGTCCATTCCGATACTCACGACCGCATCCGTATAGCCCAACGACTTGATATATGTTTCCAGCAAAAGTTCGCGTTCCATCATTTCCACGATCTGCAACTTCAAGGACATCGCCTCTTCGTACGCTTCACTGCCCGCTTCCGTGCTTTCCAGAATCGAATCCAGCTGCAACAATTCTTCGTTGCGCGTCGTGGTACGCTCCGTCCTGTACGAAGTAAAGTAATTCGCCGCCGTCACTTCGCCAGAATCCGCACTACCGTCAAGGCTTCCCGCCAAAACGAAATTAAACACCGCCGTTACCGCCAGCAACAGCACCAGCCCCGTCATAATGACAATTTTCTTGGTTCTCGACATACTTAACACTCTCCTTTTTTGTTTATGAATTGCCGCCCATTGTATATACTTTGATTATGCTTTGGTTGATATTTAAAACGGATGCTGCCGCTTCCAGAAGATTGAAACGCACATTCAGATCGTTTGCACCTTCCGCCACAATCAGCACTCCCGTTATTTCCGGCATCAGTTCTTCCAGCACGACCGGCTCTCCCCCCGACAAAATCGGGGTCGTAGTCACCGTTCCGTCTTCCTCCTGCACGGTCTCCATCGCCAACACTTTTTCCCCTTCCGAAGCGACCGTTACAAATACGCTCACTTCTCCGGCTCCCTCCATTTTCGATAATACTTTGGAAAGACGTGTTTCCAGTTCCTGTACATAATCCGCAGAATCGCCGCTTATCTCGCCAGATGTTTCTCTATCCGTAAAGGTGGTGAATACGATCACCGCAACCACCAGAATCAGGATCACAACAACTACGATCTCAAACAGCTTCCCGCTCTTTATCTTTCGGCCAAGTTTTGCCGCCGCTTCACTCATTTACTTCCACCTCCGTCCCTTGATATATCCCGGCGACATATTCTTTCACTTGCTCTATAACATTTATATGCTCGTCGTCGCCGTATATTCCAAAATTTTCAATTTTTACCGTAACTTTTGTAACATTATAGGCATATTCGGCATATTCCCACTCAATCTGAATGTTTACGACAATCTCAAACTCTTCATCGATCTGCTCTTCCAATTGTTTTGCCTCTTCTTCCGCACGCTTAGAAAACATATAATCGATAAATTCGTCGTCCAATTCCCCTTCCTCCGAAAAAGAAGGAATTTCCGCATCTTGCCCTAAATATTTTTCCAGCATCTTCGGGATGGGCAACAATATAACCAAAAGACAAAACAGCTTCAAAATGCCGCCGATAAATTTCCCGGTTTTACCCTCGGGCAGCAATATGACCGCCACCGCAGAAACTAAAACAGCTCCGCTGACGGATAAAATATATGCTTCCATTTTTAAAATAATGTATTTGATGAACAAATCAAAAGCAATACCGTTATAAAATACATAAAACCGACCGCAAGCAAACCTGCCGTAAAATAATTGACTGTCCCGGATAAAGAAGAAAGGAAGTTGGATATTCCCGCATCTCCGATCGGTTCCGTAACCGCCGCCGCCAGTTTCAAAAACAAATTATAGGCAATCAGCTGCACAAGCGGAACGATCAGCACGATCACCAGCAAAAATATTCCGCAGGAGCCTACCGAGTTTTTGATCAGCACGCTCCCGGCAATCACAAGATCGAACCCACTCCCCAAGAAGCCGCCGATGATAGGTACCGTATTGCTTACGGCATATTTTGCCGCCTTGAACGATAATCCGTCATACGTCGCAGATGTGATCCCCTGCACCGTCAGAAACACCGTAAATGCCGCCAACGATAATCCGAGCACCCATTTGATCACCGCCGCAAATAAATTTGAAAAATTCTTCAGCTTGATCTCCTGGCTCATATTTCCCACCATGTTCAAAACACAAATCATTGCAGCCAGCGGGAATACGATCCCGGCGACAATGTCCACGATGATCTCGCTCAAAAACAAAACAGCCGGTTGATAGACCGCCACCGATACACTTCCGCCGCTCGTCGCTATCAATGTCAGCAGAACCGGAAAAATCGCCTGCATCTGTGCTTGCAGAGAATGTACCGTCGAGCCGCAGTCTTGTACAATTCCCGACAGGCTTGTCAGAATCAGCACCAGCACTGCTGAATACCCCACAAAAAATATCATTTTGGAGGTACCTCTCTCCGCAAAAGAACTTTTAAATCTACCCAAAATCCCGCACAAAACCGATACCGCACAAATTACGCAAAAAACAGGCAAAAGACCTGAGATCTGGTCAAAAAATATCCCGGAAAGCGCTGAAAAAATACTACCGTAATCCAGAGAAAAATCGCCCGTGATCAGCGATTTCAGCTTTTCTGCAAAATTGCTCCCGAACGCCTCTCTCTGTTCCTGCGTGAGGGAATCCAGATATTCCTGCAGTTTTTCCGTGTCCAGATGATCGATGACTTCTTCCATGCTTCCGTTCAGGTCTTCCGATCCCTCCGCAAACGTATCCGCAAACATATTTCCCGCCACGATAAGCAGAAGCACTACCCATACAATCATGATCCGAATGCGTGTTTTCCCTTTCATACCAGCTCCAAAAAACTGCCGACCAATGATACCAATGTCTGCACGATCGGCACCGAT
>CATYEP010000101.1 GCA_958405585.1 uncultured Eubacteriales bacterium | reverse complement strand
ACCACTGCGCCAGAATATGCAGATCGCTCGACGACGAATAAAAAAACAGGTTGAGAATCGCCGTAAAAATGATAATAAAGAGGATCATTTTTACCGACCGCAGCACACTCCCGACCGGTACACGTGAAAATGCGACCGCTATGATCAGAAACAGCGTTACCGCCGCCAGTCCGAAAAAGTTATTCGCCAGAAAAATCGCCACGATATAGGCAATGACAAGCACGATCTTCGCCCGCGGATCCATCCTGTGTACGAACGACTGCGTGGGATAATACTGCCCGAACGTTACATCATTCAGCATGCCGTTCACCGCCTTTCCCGTACAGAGTCAATACTTTTTCCACAAAATCGTCGCAGGTAAAATCCGTATCGATCGCGTATCCCTTTTCGCGCAGGATTCGCGCGCATTTTGCGGTAACGGGTATATCCAATCCGAGCGAAAGCAGTTCTTCGCTGCGCGAGAAAATCTCCGAAGGTTTCCCCTCCATGACCACTTTACCCGCCGAAAAAACCGCCGCACGTGTACAGTTTTCCGCGATCTCGTCCATGTCGTGCGATACGATGATGATCGTCTTGCACCAGCCGCCGTGAATGGAATGCAAAAGCTCCATCAGCTCTTTCTTGCCTAAAGGATCCAGCCCCGCCGCAGGTTCGTCGAGAATCAGAATCTCCGGCTTTGTCACGATCACCCCTGCAATCGCCACGCGGCGTTTCTGCCCGCCCGAAAGCTCGAACGGCGAAGCATCTTTCACCTCTTCCCAGTCCAGCCCGACCGTTTCCAGCGCTTCCTTCACCGCCGCACGAGATTCTTCCTCGTTCAGGCCTTTGCGGAAATTTTTCAGGCCGAACTCGACATCCTTTTCTACCGTCTCGGCAAACAATTGGTATTCCGGATACTGGAACACCATCCCGACCTTGCTCCGAAGTTCCAAAAAATTGCACTTTTTCTCCGCAAGATCATAATCGCCGATCTTCAGATATCCGTCCGTAAGTTTCAAAAGCCCGTTAAGATGTTGCACAAACGTGGATTTCCCGCTTCCCGTATGCCCGATGATCCCGAAAAACTCGCCTTCCTTGATCTCGATATCCACTCCGTCCAGCGCCGTGCTGGCAAAAGGCGATTTCGGATTATAAACGTATTTCAGCCCTTTTGCAACGATCCGCATATTTCCTCCGCCAGTTCCTCTGCCGTAAACGCATTTCCGACAGGCATGCCCGCCTCCTGCAAACGTTTACAGATATACGCCGCACGCGGCAACGTCAGATTGTATGTCTCCAACTCCTCGCTCCGCGCAAAAATTTCTTCGGGCGCACCGTCCATCACCACTTCGCCGCGGTGCATCACGATCGCACGGCCAGCTTGCAAGGCTTCGTCCATAAAATGCGTGATCAGAATCACCGTCATGCCCTGTTCCTTGTTCAGGCGCCGCACCACGTCCATAACTTCCCTTCTGCCTTTCGGATCAAGCATTGCCGTGGATTCATCCAAAATTATGATTTTCGGCAGGATCGCCAACACGCCCGCAATCGCAATGCGCTGTTTTTGTCCGCCCGAAAGACGCGAAGGCGTCGCATGGCGGAATTTCTCCATCCCCACCGCATTCAAGGCAAAATCGATGCGCTTGCCGATCTCCTCGCGCGGCACGCCGATATTTTCAGGCCCGAACGCCACGTCGTCCTCTACAATGCTCGCCACCGTCTGGTTGTCCGGATTCTGAAATACCATGCCCGCATTCTTGCGGATCTCAAAGGTTTTTTTCTCGTCCAGCGTGTCCATGCCGAACACCGTCACACGCCCCGAAACAGGCTCCAACAGCGCGTTGATCAGCTTCGCCAGCGTACTCTTTCCGCTGCCGTTTCTGCCCAGGATCGCCACAAATTCGCCTTCGCGGATCGTCAGCGAAACACCGTTGACGGCAAACATGTCATCGTTCTCTCTGTAGGTATATTTTACATTGTCAAAATGTACCGCTTCCATAGCTCAACATTATAGCAAATACGGAAAATTTATACAACGATTTTAAGGCATACTATACGCATTTTCATCCGTTCTTGATAAATCTTTAACAATTTTCACCGATTTATATTGACTAATCTTTGAAAAAACATTATAATAAGGAAGGAGTTTTGCGGAAACCACACCGCATTTGCTCCGCTTATTTTTGTAAAACTAACTATCGGAGGTTCTATTTCCTATGAAGAAGATGACGATTGACGGCAATACCGCCGCCAGCCACGTCGCTTACGCATTCTCTGAAGTTGCGGCTATTTATCCTATCACCCCCTCTTCGCCGATGGCGGAAGTCGCGGATGAATGGGCTACCGCGGGCAGAGTGAACATGTTCGGTCAGAAACTTCGCCTTGCAGAAATGCAGTCGGAAGGCGGCGCTGCAGGTGCCGTGCACGGCTCCCTTTCCGCCGGCGCTCTGACCACGACATACACCGCCAGCCAGGGACTTTTGCTCATGATCCCGAACATGTACAAGATCGCGGGCGAATTGCTCCCGACCGTGTTCCATGTCAGCGCCCGCGCGATCGCTGCGCATTCGCTGAACATCTTCGGCGACCATCAGGACGTTATGGCTTGCCGCCAGACCGGTTTTGCGATGCTCGCTTCCGGTTCCGTTCAGGAAGTTATGGATCTTGCGCTCGTTGCGCACCTTTCCACGCTCAAAGCAAAAGTGCCGTTCCTGCACTTCTTTGACGGCTTCCGTACTTCCCACGAAGTATCCAAGATCGACGTCATCGACTACGACGAAATGAAAGCACTCGTCGACATGAAAGACATCGACGATTTCAAGAGCCGCGCTCTGAATCCGGAACACCCGATCCAGAAAGGTACCGCTCAGAACGGCGACACCTACTTCCAGAACCGCGAAACGGCGAACAAGTATTACCTCGCTACCCCCGCGATCGTTCAGGAAATGATGGACAAGGTCTCCAAACTCACGGGCAGAAATTATCACCTGTTCGATTACTGCGGCGCTCCCGATGCGGAAAACGTCGTCGTGATCATGGGCAGCGGTGCGGACGCTATGGAAGAAACCATCAACCGCATGAACAAAGAAGGTCATAAAGTCGGTTTGGTCAAAGTCCGCCTGTACCGTCCGTTCGTTGCGGATGCGTTCGTTGCGGCACTGCCGAAGACCTGCAAAAAGATCGCTGTTCTCGACCGTACGAAGGAACCGGGCTCGCTCGGCGAACCCCTCTACCTCGACGTTTGCTCCGCACTCTTTGAAAAGGGCGTCAGCAAGATCAAAGTCGTCGGCGGACGTTACGGTCTCGGCTCCAAAGAGTTCAACCCGTCCATGTGCTATGCGGTGTATAAGAACCTCGAGTCCAAGAACCCGAAAAACCACTTCACCGTTGGTATCTACGACGATCTGACCAATACATCGCTCGACTTCTCCGAGAAATACGACGCTGCTCCCGAAGGCGCGATCTCCTGTAAGTTCTACGGACTCGGTTCGGACGGCACGGTCGGTGCAAACAAAGATTCCATCAAGATCATCGGTGACCACACCGATATGTATGCACAGGCATACTTCTTCTATGATTCCAAGAAATCGGGCGGTATTACCGTTTCGCACCTCAGATTCGGTAAGACCCCGATCCAGTCTTCCTACCTCATCGACAGCGCCGACTTCATCGCTTGCCATAACCCGTCCTATATCACGCGCTATGACATGCTCACCGACGCAAAGGAAGGCGGCAAATTCCTTTTGAACTCCCCTTGGAATACTCTGGAAGAACTCGAAAAGAACCTGCCTGCGAAAGTCAAACAGCAGATCGCGAAAAAGCATCTTAAATTCTACAATATCGACGGTATCGGCATCGCGTCTCAGATCGGCCTGAACGGCAAAACGAGCACGATCATGCAGTCGGCATTCTTCTTCATCAACGATTCCATCATGCCTTACGAACAGGCTGCTGACTTCATGAAGAAGGCTGTTTACAAAAAGTTCTCCCGTAAGGGCGACGCAGTCGTCAACATGAACTACGCGGCGATCGATTCCGCAAAGAGCGGACTCGTCGAAGTCAAATACCCTGAAAGCTGGGCAACCGCAACCGACGGCGCTCCGATGGTTTCCGTTGCTGATAACGAATACTTCAAGAACGTCGTTCATCCGATCCTCGTTCTGGAAGGCGACAAACTGCCGACTTCCGCATTCAACGCGGACGGTTCTGTTCCCGTCGGAACAACAAAATTCGAAAAACGCGGCGTAGCGGTCAAAGTGCCGAAGTGGGTCGCTGAAAACTGCATCCAGTGCAACCAGTGCTCGTTCGTCTGCCCGCACGCTTGTATCCGTCCCGTCGTCATCGACGATGCGACCGAAAAACCCGAAACGTTTGTTACGAAACCTACGACCGGACTCAAAGGCACGCAGTTCCGTATGCAGGTTTCTCCTCTGGATTGCATGGGTTGCGGCGTCTGCGCGAATGTCTGCCCCGGCATGAAAGGCAACAAAGCGCTCGTTATGGTACCGCTGGATGAAGTTGTCGACGCCGATGCGAAGAACTGGGAGTTCTCGCAGGAAGTCAAACAGGCGGATACTTCTTCTATCAAACGCACAACCGTGAAGGGAAGCCAGTTCAACCAGCCGCTCTTTGAGTTCTCCGGCGCTTGCGCAGGATGCGGCGAAACGCCTTATGTCAAAGTCGTGACCCAGATGTTCGGTGACCGCATGGTCATTGCAAACGCGACGGGCTGCTCCTCCATCTACGGCGGTTCCTCCCCTACATGCCCTTACACCGTAAACAAAGAAGGCCACGGCCCCGCTTGGGCGAACAGCTTGTTCGAAGACAATGCGGAATTCGGTTTCGGTATCAACCTCGCTTACAGGGCACGCCGTGAAAAGCTCGCTGCAGAAGTCGCGCAGCTGGCTGAAAAGTGGGCTGACTTTGCAGAAGGCAAAGCGGCTTGCGAAGAATGGCTCGCCAACATGAACGATGCTGAAGGCAGCAAGGCGGCGGCTGAAAAGCTCGTCAAGGCTTGCGAAGGCTGCAAAGACTGCGGCTGCGACTGCGACGCGCTCTGCAAAGAAGTTCTCAAAGCGAAAGACTGCCTCGTTAAGAAATCTGTCTGGATCTTCGGCGGCGACGGCTGGGCTTACGATATCGGTTACGGCGGACTCGACCACGTTCTCGCTTCGGGCGAAGATGTCAACGTGCTCGTGCTCGACACCGAAGTTTACTCCAATACGGGCGGACAGGCGTCCAAATCCACGCCGACAGGCTCTGTTGCGAAGTTTGCTTCTTCCGGTAAGAGAGTCAAGAAAAAGGACCTCGGCATGATGGCAATGAGCTACGGTTATGTATATGTGGCTCAGGTCGCAATGGGCAGCAACAAACAGCAGTTCCTGAATGCGATCGTCGAAGCAGAAAAATACCATGGACCTTCGCTCATCATCGCGTATGCGCCTTGCATCAACCACGGTATCAACATGAGCAAGAGCCAGGACGAAGAAAAACGTGCAGTGGATTGCGGATACTGGCAGTTGTATCGTTACAACCCGACCCTCAAAGAGGAAGGCAAGAATCCGTTCTCGCTGGACAGCAAAGAGCCGACCGGCGATTACCAGGAATTCATCCTCGGCGAAACACGCTATAGCTCGCTGAAAAAGACGCAGCCCGATGCGGCAGAAAAACTCTTCAAGGAAAACGAAGAAGAGAGCAAAGCCCGCTACGAAGGCTACAAGAAACTGTCTGAAAAAGAATAATTCTGATTCTGAAAGTTTCCGGATAAAACAAAATGGACAGGCAAATGCCTGTCCATTTTTCATTAGCTTTCTAGCACCGCTTTTGACAATTCTTCCGCAACGTCCCGATTGACAAAAATTTTCGGTACGATCCCCCGTCGCTCCGCTAACGTTTGACATCTTTACATCTCTTAATTATAATATCGGTAAGTAATAATATGAATTACAGCAAATCAGTCATCCACGGGAGGTTTTTATGACACCTAAAGAATACATCGAATTTGTGAAGAGCAATCCTTATCTTGTTGCAGGTTCGCCGGCGCACGAGTGCATGCACAAAGCCGCCGAAGAAGCGAGACGCATTACCTGTGAGATCAACAACACTTTTCATACAGCGGCGGAGCTCCGCGATCTGTTCTCTGAATTGATCGGAAAAAAAGTCGACGAAAATTTCGGATTGTTTCCGCCCTTTTACACCGATTTCGGAAAAAACATCACCATCGGAAAGCGCGTATTTATCAACGAGGGATGCTGTTTTCAGGATCAAGGCGGCATTGAGATCGGCGACGACTGTCTGATCGGGCATCAGGTAGTATTTGCGACTTTGAATCACGATCCTGTCCCCGAAAAGCGCGGTAACATGACCGCCGCCCCTATCCGAATCGGAAATCGGGTATGGATCGGCGCACATGCGACCATTCTCGCAGGCGTAACGGTGGGCGAAAATTCCATCATAGCTGCCGGAGCCGTCGTAACGAAAGACGTGCCTGCCAATACAGTCGTCGGAGGCGTGCCGGCGAAAATTATCAAAGAAATAAAATAATTCCGATTCCTGTCCCACCACAGAGATACTTTGCGTTCTCAAAAAGCCTTTTGCTTTTCGAGAACGCATTTTTTTACCAAACTTGGATTACTTGGCAAAAAATTTTGCCAAGTAATCCAAACATAATTCGCAAAACTTCCCATTCAGTAAATATTGACTAAACAAAGAAATATAGCTATAATATAAAAAATAAAAAGGAGTAGCTTTTATGAAAAACGAAAATAGATTTATTAGGGCATATGAGCAAGGGTCGATCGAAAAAATACAAATTTGGGTGGATAAAGAGACAGGAGTAAA
>CATYEP010000100.1 GCA_958405585.1 uncultured Eubacteriales bacterium | reverse complement strand
AATTACGTCAAAAAGCCTTGGTTTTTTCGGATGTCTTTTTTGTATTTGGACGATCCGCCCGGGGGCGCGATTTATCGGGCCGCGGGGCTGATCAATATTTTTGCATGATAAATCTCCCGATTTGCTCGGGGATTGAAAATAACTATCGCTGAAATTCTATAAAATCGATCGTTTCATTACTGCTTGTGATTACTGCGCTTTTAGAAGCAGGGGACTTGCTTTGGTTGTATTTCCGACAAAAACAGGGAGCGGCTTGCATGAGTAGTAAAGTAATCGCCGATAATATTTGATGATTTTCTTAAAGGATGAGCGGCAGGCTATATTCCTTTGCAAAAGCGTACAAAATCGGCAACGGTATCCGACGGATTTGCACGCAGGTTCTGCTCGGCAATCGTGTCATAATATTCCAATTCATGGATGAGAACGGGAATATCTTTTTTGAATTTATTGCGAATAAAACCGCTGGAATGCAGTTCCTGTACAATACTGACCAATTCTTCTACAAACTTTTGCGTGATAAAATAATAGCTGTCTATTTCATTAAAATCCATGTTCTCGAATTCTTTATCGCTGATATCCGGAAAGTTGTTTTCTTTCAGCCATTGCTTGACATATTTGCGCGTTCTGCCGATCCCGAACACAAGCTCTTCGTTTTGCGGCCAATAAGCATAGTTCCAGCGTACTTCTCCTTCGTCTGCTGCATCTTCGATTGAATACTGAAAATATTGTTCGGTATTGTATCCGAGTGTAACGGTAGGGCGGCTTGGATTGTCGTTCTCGTCATATACAAACAGGGAAAACACGTAAATATCCCGCACGTCCCATTTTTTAATCATTTTTTTGATCATTTCAAGCAAAATCTGTTGCATAAAATTCTCCTTTTCTTTTATGGTATCACAGAAAATAGCATAACGCAAGTGATGTGAAAAAGTTTATTCCGACAAAAAGCAATCGCGAAGACTCTTATAGCATCAAAGTTTTTGTAAAGTTTCAAAAGGTTGACAGTGTACAGCAGAACGTGCTAAAATAAATCAAATGCGGCGGCAGACAGGATTTTTATTCCCTGTAGTCGTTTGCAAGGATATGTGGGATCGCATATTTCAGGGAGGAGAAAAGAAATGACAATTCATCACGATAAAATGGCGTACGGGAAGCTGGCTTCTCTGAACGAAGAATTTTCTTTGGAGAAATTAAACAAAATGGCAGAGGAGTTGGAAAAATCATCGAAAGGCGAATATGACAAAATGGTTGCAGGTGAATTATACAATCCTGTGGATCCGCAATTAGTTGAACTGCGCAAGCGTGCAAGGCGCTTGTTTTATCGCTATAACATGAGCGAGGAGGACGAGCAGGAAACGCGGCAGGGAATCCTTAACAGGCTGTTCGGCGGACACGGCGAACGTTTGTATTGCGAACCGCCCATCCGTTTCGATTACGGATGCAATACGACGGTCGGGGAAGATTTCTTTTCAAATTTCAATCTCGTGATTCTGGATTGTGCGCCCGTAAAAATAGGCAGGCAATGCTTTTTCGGGCCGAATGTAACGATTGCAACGCCCGTGCATCCGATGCTGGCGTGCGATCGTAATATGCGCCGCGCAGAGGATGGAAGCTATTTTGATTACGAATATGCCCGTCCTATTACGATAGAAGATAATGTCTGGCTTGCAAGCAATGTCGTTGTTTGCGGCGGTGTCACGATCGGGCATGATACGGTAATCGGAGCGGGTAGTGTAGTCACAAAAAGTATTCCGTCCGGCGTCTTTGCAGCGGGAAATCCTTGCAGAGTCATCCGTCCGCTCACGGAAAAAGATAAAATGCGTCTGCCCAATGAATAGAAAAGTGCGTTTTTTGTTTAAATAAATGTTTTGTAAAAGATACGGGCGAGTGATCGCAATTTTGTAATCGCTCGCTTGCACTCGTACGGTGAAAATAAAACAGTAAAAAAATGGTAAAAAACAAAGCCCGTACGCGCAAATTTGCGCGTACGGGCTTTGTTCCCTGTGTAAATTTATAAAACTGATTTTGACAAGAGAGCAGGTTTTGTTAAACCTGCTCTCTTGCTTGCGATATGATAGGATTGGAATGATTTTCCGTTCAGATATCCAGATCGGGCGGAACATCGATTTCTTCGCCGACATATTTTCCATTTTTTTTGCGTTGCCGAACACACTCCGAAAGTAAATATTCGATTTGTCCGTTGACGGAGCGAAAATCGTCTTCCGCCCAGGCAGCAATGGCATTGTATAATTTCGGGGATAAGCGCAGCGGGATTTGCTTTTTGGAATCTTTATTCTCCATCAGTATTTACGATCAATACAGGCTTCCGCTGTTGACAATGGGCTGCGCGTCTTTGTTGCCGCAAAGAACGACCAGAAGATTGCTGACCATTGCCGCTTTCCTTTCTTCGTCAAGATTGACCATCCCGCCGTTGTTCAATCTTTCGAGAGCCATTTCGACCATGCCGACAGCACCGTCTACGATCATTTTCCGCGCGTCGATGATTGCGGATGCCTGCTGGCGTTGCAGCATTACGGCTGCGATCTCAGGGGAATACGCAAGGTAAGTAATCCTTGCTTCCACAATTTCAAGTCCGGCTTCACTGACTTTGCTTTGAATTTTTTCGCGGATCCGTTCTGCCACCAGTTCACTGCTACCGCGCAGACTTCCTTCATCGGGTTTTCCGTCTCCCGTCGTATCGACACCTTCGGCAACGTCGTAAGGGTAAATGCGCACGATATCCCTCAATGCGCTGTCGCACTGTAAGGAAAGGTACTCTTTGTAGTTATCTACATTAAATACTGCTTTTGCGGTATCGACAACTTTCCACATAACGGCGATCCCGATTTCGATAGGGTTTCCGAGGCAATCGTTAATCTTTTGCCTGCTGTTGCTCAACGTCATGATTTTGAGCGATATGCGCTTATTGACGCCAAGTTCAAGGTTGATGTTTTCACTGTTTTTTTTGCCCGTAAGACTTGCAGAAAGATTATTCACATCGCCGCTCTGGTTGAGTTTTGTGCCAGAGGCAGGATTGATTGCGGTGCAGAAGGGGTTTACCCAATAAAATCCTTCCCCTTTCAAAGTACCGTAATACTTTCCGAACAGTGTAAGCACATATGCTTCCTGCGGCCTTAATATTTTAAGCCCCAGAAGCGGGATCCATAAAAAACATACTGCAATGGTTGATATGATACCCATTATAAAATATGTCTGATTTGTGATCGCATCGTCGCTCCCGATTCCGTTTGAAAATCCGTAAATCATCAGAACAATCGCCGCAATCATCACTATCAGATCGATCACAAGTACTGCAAGACCGTTCTTTTTCCCTTTTAAAAGCTTTTCTTCCATTTAAGAAGAACCTTCGATATTTATTTGATATCAAAATAATATCATAAAATAAATAAGCTGTCAAGGATATTGTGAAAAAATAAAAAAATTATTTAGGATGATCCTATTTAAGGATAGAGAGGGGAGGCAATTATTGAGAAAAAACGAGTTTGCATTGGCCAAAATCCGACCTTAATATTTTTTTTTATAAAAAAAACGACGATGAATGCATGCTATAATTGTATCACAATTTCGGGGAGGAGGGGTATGGTTGTTTATCTGGACTTGCTCATTCTCGATAATTTTTGTGCGGATGCGGCATTATTGTATTGTGCGGTCAGGACGGTGAAGGGAAATGCGAAGCTATGGCGGATCGTATTATCGGCTTTGCTCGGCACGGTTTTAGGTACAGGCTATACGATCCTGTGCCTTTATTATACCTTGCCGGGAGCGGTGGATTTTATTATTAAATATTCGGTAGCCGCGATTCTTCCGCTGACGGCGTCAGATTTTAAAAAGAAGCGTACATATGTGCTTTGCTCGGCGGCTTTTTTGGGGTATATGTTTGCGTTTGCCGGAATTCTTACGGCGTTGTTCGGCGGAGAGATGAGTGCAAGCGGGGATACTCTGGTATATACGGTTTACGGTATTCCGTCCGGAATTCTGGTGATGGCAAGTGTCATTTTTGCTTTTATCGGAATCAAGGTCGCCAAAAGGATATCCGAACGCGGAAAAGTTCTGTCCTGCACGCTGGAATGTTTGCTGTGTTATAAGGAAAAAAGTGTTAAAGTACGGGGATTTGCGGATACGGGCAACAGGCTTCGGGACAGGCATGGCAAAGAAGTTGCAGTTGCAGAAAGGTCAGTGATTTTGCCACTGTTTTCGGATTTCTCGGATCGGCCGGATCATGAAAAAATTCGAGTGCAGACAGTAAACGGTAATTCGGAATTTTCTGTTTTCCGTATCGATCGTATAAAGATATATTTTCAAGGTAAAGAGCATACAATAGAAGATGTGGCGGTTGCGATTAGTCCGCAGCCGTTGGTAGGGGAATACGAGATCATTTTACCCCCAGCATTTGCGAAAGAAGAATATTTTCGGTAGCGGAGGTGCAGGTTATGCTGAAATCCATTCGGGCATCGCTTATGAAACTCGTACAAAAGCTGAAAGGAACAGAAAACGTACTCGATTACATATGCGGAACAGAAGCATTGCCTTTGCCGTTTTCTGCGGAAGAAGAATCGGATCTTCTCGGTAAACTTTCTGCCGGTGATGAAGAAGTAAAATCGTCTTTGGTCGAACATAACCTTCGCCTTGTCGTATACATTGCACACAAATTCGATAATACGGGCGCGGATTCGGATGACCTTGTATCGGTCGGAACGATCGGATTGATCAAGGCGGTAAACTCGTTCCGTCCGGATAAGAATATAAAACTTGCAACTTATGCGTCGCGCTGTATCGAGAACGAGATTCTGATGTATTTGAGACGTCTTGTCCGTGTCAGAAATGAGGTTTCGTTCGATGAGCCGCTCAATACCGATTGGGAAGGAAATGAATTGCTCTTGTCCGATATTCTCGGTACAGACAGCGACAGCGTTTACAAAGACATTGAGTCGGGGGTAGAAAAAGAGCTTTTGCGCAGTGCGCTTGCCCGATTACCTGAGAGAGAACGAAGAATCATGAACCTTCGGTTCGGTCTGGACGGCAGGGAAGAAATGACGCAAAAGGATGTGGCGGATCTTCTTGGGATTTCTCAGTCATACATATCAAGACTGGAAAAGAAAATCATTGCGCGTTTGAAAAACGAGATAGGAAAGCTGGTCTGAACCTATAAGGGCTTAGACTATCCGAATACTTTTTGCCACGTTCCGCAGTCTTTTGGCTGCGGTATTTTGCTGTGCTTTAAAGATCGGAAATGAAACGGATATCTTGAAAACATCAAGAAAATTTCAGTGCAGGGATAAGAGATCGTGAATTTTCGAAAAGAAGTTTTGTTATAAGAATAAAAGCGGATCAAAAAAAGTTGTCACAATTTTATGGATACGTATGTATAAAAATGTGTCAATAGCGCATACTTCCCACAACGATAGACAGTTGCGGGGAGGTGATTGTTTGTTACAAAAGGTCGTAATCTGCGGCGTGGATACTTCAGGGTTACCCGTTTTGACCGCACAGGAAAGCGATGCGCTGATGCGTCGGTTGAAAGAAGGGGATTCAGTCGCGAGGGAAAAATTCATAGTCGGGAATATGCGGCTGGTTCTTTCGCTGGTCAAGCGGTTCTGGGCAAAAAATGCGAACGCAGACGATGTTTTTCAGGCGGGTTGTATCGGCTTGCTCAAGGCAGTCGATAATTTCGATTTAAACGTCGGCGTGCGCTTTTCGACGTATGCTGTGCCTATGATCATCGGAGAAATCAAGAGGTACCTTCGGGACGGAAATTCATTGCGTGTTTCCAGGAGTATCCGCGATACGGCGTACCGTATTTTAAAGACGCGCGAACAGCTGGAAGCGGAGGACAAGGAAGCTACGATCGCGAAGATCGCCGAAGCCATGCAGGTGCGGGAAAGAGAAGTGGTGTATGCTTTGGACGCGATCTCCGATCCTGTATCCCTGTTTGATCCCGTATATAATAAGTCGGGCGACGCTCTGATGCTGATGGATCAAATCGGCGACGAAAAGAACAACGATGAAGTATGGACGGAACACGCCGCCCTTGCCGAAGCGATGGGACATTTATCGGAGCGGGAAAGAAAGATCCTGCAGCTTCGTTATTATGAAGGAAAAACGCAGACGGAAATTTCGGACGAAGTGGGCATATCCCAGGCACAGGTATCCCGACTGGAAAAGAATGCGATCAATTCCATGCGAAGCGGAATTGCTTACGATTATTAAAAAGTCAGGGGCGCTGCTTTTCGTCTTTAATTAGTTTTTAATAAGACCTAAGAATTTTTGTAAATAACGGAATTTCAATAGAAAAATGAAAGGCGCGAGGAGGCTGGAGAGCCTCCTCGCGCCTTAAAATATGCTGAATAGTCAAAATGGGAGCTCCTTTTCCTGTTTGATGTGTTTGTTTAAAGCAGATTTCAGTCAGGGTAAAAAACGTGTAGATGTAAATCAATTGGCAGCAAAGCCTGGGAGGACGTAGGTAAGGTGTTGTGCAGATGTTAAAATGACAGGAAAAGCAGGCGATAGAAGAGGTGATTATCCGAAAAGTGGGGGTAAAATAAGGCGGACAGGCAGTTTTTTTGTGTTTTCTGCATACAATGTGGAAAGGAGCGAAGTCTGCTTTTGCGGACAGCGGGAGGAGGAGATCATGGAGTGTTCTTATCGTGAACTGAAAACGAAATGTGTGATCAACGTTGTGGACGGAAAGAATCTGGGAAGAATATGCGACATAGTTTTCACGTTTCCGGAAGGCAGGGTGTTCGGGATCGTAGTGCCGGGAAGTTGCGGCTTTCATCTGTTTCACCGAAATGATATTTTTATTTCATTGCGGAATATTGTAAAAATCGGAGCGGATGTGATCCTTGTGGATCTGAAAGGGATGAAGCCTTCGGGAAAGCAAGACAAACGGCC
>CATYEP010000099.1 GCA_958405585.1 uncultured Eubacteriales bacterium | reverse complement strand
TTGAAAAATCCTGTTTGTTATGCTATACTATACAAGCATTGGATTTAAAAAGTCAGTTCATGGGAGTGAAAATTATGCCCGACATGATGTCTATGATCAATAATATGTTGGCTCCGTTGCCCAGTGACGGAGTATGGACGGTATATCAGATAGTCAGCCTCGTACTTTTGGCGCTGATGGTTTTGGCGGCGATCGTCGCGATCGTGATCGTATTGTTCCAGCCCGGTAACTCTACGGGTATCGATGCGCTCGGCGGCAGCAGCGAAACTTTCTTCGGTAAGAATAAGGGCAGGTCAATGGAAAGCAAGATGAAGAAATGGACGACTATTTCTCTGATCGTGCTCGGCGTATTGGCGGTTCTGTTCTTTATTCTGCAATTCGGTACGATCTGGGGCGTTGCGGCTTAACTTGTAACGATTTCGGCGGCTATTCTGATGAATAGCCGCTTTTCTTTTTTCTTAAAATAATGAAAGAGGCGGGGCAAAGACGAGCGTGCCGCACGGCGGACGGAGAAAATCAAAAATGACAGCGATAGAAATTTTAACGGAAAAATTTAATACGGGCGAATTTTGTTATAAAAAGCCTTCGGAGATCTGCAGGTTGCTCGGCGCGGGCGGAAAGGGTGAGCGCGAAAGTATTTTGCGGATATTGAAAGACCTGGAGGCGGAGGGAAGTATTGTGCGGGACGACCGCGGCAGGTATGTTTTGCCCGAAAAGCTGGGGCTTGTCCGCGGAACGATCCAGGGCAACGAACGCGGTTTTGCGTTTTTGCTGCGCGACGGGCAAAGCGATTTGTTTATACCGCATAAATCTTTGCGCGGAGCAATGCACGGCGATACGGTATTTGCGCGCATTGTCGGCGGGGAGCGCGGCGATGAAGCGGCGGTTTACAGTATTTTAAAGCGCGGCATGGTTCAGCTGACGGGAACATATTACAGAGACCGTCGGTGCGGAATGGTGGAAGCGGACGAGCGGAAATTTTGCGATCCTGTGAGGATCGTCGGCGGGCTCAGAGCGTATTCGGGCGAAAAGGTGCTCGTGAAGATCGTCGCCTATCCGGAAGGTAAGGATCCCGAAGGAGAGATCCTGGAAGTTTTAGGACAGGGCGGGGATTTAGATACGGAAGAAGAAGCGATCATCCGTACGCAGAATCTTGCGGAGGAGTTTCCGCAGAAGGCGTTATCCGAAGCGCGCAAAGTGAGCGCCGAACCAGTAACGGCAGAAGGCCGTACCGATTTCCGCGGCGATCTCGTCATCACCATCGACGGGGAAGACTCGCGCGATTTTGACGATGCCGTTCATGTGGAACGGGACGGGGAAGACTTTCTCCTGTCCGTACACATTGCGGACGTTACCCATTATGTGCGGCGCGGCGGTGCATTGGATAAAGAGGCTTTCGCGCGCGGGACGAGCGTATATTTTCCCGATCGTGTCCTTCCCATGCTCCCCGAGGAGCTTTCCAACGGGATCTGTTCTTTGAACGAAGGGGAGGATCGCTGTACTCTTTCCTGCGTCATGCGCGTGGACGGTAAGGGAAACGTGAAGGACAGTCGGATCGTCAACGGATTGATTTGCTCAAGAAACCGTATGACGTATACGAAAATTGCGGCAATTCTGGACGGGGATGAGCGAATGTGCAGCGAATATGCGCATCTTGTTCCGATGTGTGAAGATATGCGTGTGTTGGCTGAGATTCTGATAAACAAGCGCAATGCGCGCGGGAGCATCGATCTGGACGTCAAGGAAGCGCAGATCACCTGCAAGGACGGGAAGATCGATGTGAGTGAATATAAGCGTACGATGGCGCATCGGATCATAGAAGAATTCATGATCCTTGCGAATGAAACGGTCGCCGAATTTGTGACGGCATACGAGCTTCCGTTTATATACAGGGTTCACGAAAAGCCGGGCGAAGAAAAGGCACAAGGTTTCAAGACATATCTGCAGGAGTTGGGGATCCGTGCGAAATTTCATCCCGACAATGTACGGCCGGGAGAATACGGAAAGATTTTGGAATCGCTGAAAGATTCGGAATTGTTCCGCGTGGTCAACCGCGTGATGCTGCGATCCATGTCCAAAGCGAGATACAGTGCGGAAAACTGCGGGCATTTCGGATTGGCGTCGCGCTGTTACTGTCATTTTACGTCGCCCATTCGTCGCTATCCCGATCTGTTGGTACACAGGATCGTAAAACTCATCCTGGACGGGCAGGCTGGCGAAGCGGAACAAGGATATAAAAATTTTGTGAATATTGCTTCGCACAGCTGTTCGGCGAGTGAACGCCGTGCGGACGAAGCAGAACGGGCGGTCGACGAACTTTACAAAACATGGTATATGCGTTCACATTTGGGAGAGGATTTTGAAGGCGTGGTTTCGGGAGTGACGGCGTTCGGTATTTTTGTGGAGCTTCCCAATACGGTGGAAGGGTTGGTTCGCATCGAGAATCTCCCGCAGGACGATTATACGTTTGTGGAAGAGCGTTATTTATTGAAGGGATCGCGCAATTCTTATAAAATCGGGGATAAATGTGCGGTCAAAGTGGCTGCATGCAATATCGGAACGCGCCGTGTGGAATTTACTCTTGCATAAAAAGAGCGATTTTAGCTGCAGCGGTCAAAAAATTCACGGAAATTCTGTTATTTTCCGCCCATCTGTGCTATAATAGAGTAGGCGGACGGTATGGGCAGAGGTGCTTTATGCAGTTTGAATTGAAAAAATGGGAGATGTCTTTTGCAAATTCGCTTGCCGAAAGTGCGAACGACGTGAGGATCGTCCGCTGGTTGAACGAAGGGTTTCCGAATCCTTATACCTTACAGGATGCCGAACGGTTTATCGGGAATGTTCTCTCGGATGGCAAAGCGTATCATCGGGCGATCGTTTCAGATGAAAAAGTGATCGGAGGCATCAGTGCGGCATGTAAGCGCGGAGCGATGCGGTTTTGTGCTGATCTGGGCTATTGGCTTGCGCCGGATTTTTGGAATAAAGGCATTATGACGGCGGCGGTAGGTTTGTTCTGCGAAGAAATGTTTTCTTTGTCAGATGTCAACCGTATTCAGGCGGAAGTTTTTATTCCGAATTTTGCGTCCTGCCGTGTTTTGGAAAAGTGCGGGTTTCAAAAGGAAGGCGTTTTGCGGCAGAGCGTTTTTAAAAACGGAAAGTTTTACGATGCGGCGGTCTACGGTTTGCTTGCGTCGGAAAGAGGAGAGGTATGAAAATTTTAGCGGTCAATAAATCCGCCGGATTTGAATATTTTATCGAGGATAAATTTGAGGCGGGGATCGTTTTGGAAGGGAGTGAAGTGAAATCCATCCGGAAAAACAACTGCAATCTGAACGACAGCTTTTGTTTTGTGCGGAAAGGGGAAGTGACCCTGAAAAACATGCACATTGCGGTATATGATAAGAGCGGCGCGTTCAATACCCGCGATTCGCGGCGCGATCGCAGACTGCTTCTGCATAAATCCGAGATAGCCAAGATCGTCGGTAAAGTCAACGAGAAAGGATATACGCTTGTGCCGCTGAAAATTTATTTCAAGGATTCGCTGGTCAAGGCAGAAGTTGCGCTTTGCCGCGGCAAACACACATACGATAAAAAGCAGTCTTTAAAAGAAAAAGATCTCAAACGCGATACGGAGAGACGGATCAAAGAGTTTTCCTGAGCGTGACCGAAAGAATGAAAAAGGAGAAACATGACTATGGCTTATAAAAGAGATACAATTTGCGTACAGGGCGGCTACCGTCCGAAATCGGGTGAATCGAGGATCCCGCCCATTTCCCAGAGCACCACTTATTTTTATGACAGCACGCAGGGTATGGCGGATCTGTTTGACCTGAAAGCGGACGGTTATTTTTATACCAGACTTGCCAACCCGACAGTAGCGGCGTTTGAGGGTAAAGTTTCCGAATTGGAAGGCGGTGTGGCAGCGATCGGTTGCGCTTCGGGAATGTCGGCTGCTACGATGATGGCGTTTACCATCTGCGGAGCGGGGGATAATATCGTTTCGTCCTCTGCGATTTACGGCGGTACGTTCAATCTGTTTGCGGTAACGCTTCCCAAGCTCGGCATTCAGACCCGTTTCTTTGACCCCGACGCTCCGGCGGAAGAGATCGAAAAACTGATCGACGATAAGACCAAACTTATCTTTACGGAAACAGTGGCGAATCCGTCTATCAAGATTTTGGATTTCGATAAAATCGCGGCGATCGCAAAAAAATATTCCGTTTTGTTTGCGGTAGACAATACGCTTGCAACGCCGATTTTCTGCCGTCCGTTCGAATGGGGTGCGAACATAATCATCCATTCTTCGTCGAAGTATCTGGACGGCCATGCGGCGGCGCTCGGCGGGGTCATCGTCGACGGAGGAAATTTCAATTTCAAAGGCAATGCCCGTTATGCGTCTTTTAATATTCCGGATGAAAGCTATCATGGGCTCGTTTATGCCGATTTGCCGGCTGCGCAGTTTGCGACGAAATGCCGCGTTCAGATGATCCGCGATATGGGTGCGATCATGAGTCCGCAGAATGCGTTTTTGAGTTGGCTCGGGTGCGATACTCTCGCATTGCGCATGGAACGTCACGCTTCGAATGCGAAGAAAGTGGCGGCATATCTTGCAAAACATCCGAAAATCGATTGGGTATGGCATGCGTCTTTGCCCGACAACAAATACCATAAACTTGCCGAAAAATATCTGCCGGACGGGCAGGGCGGCATGCTGAGTTTCGGTATCAAGGGCGACGTTAAGAAAGCGGCCGTATTTATGGAGGCATTGAAACTGATCACGCAGGAAACACACGTCGCAGACGTGCGCAGCTGTGTGCTGCACCCTGCTTCCACGACCCATCGTCAGCTTTCGAAAGAAGAACTGGAACAGGCTGGGGTTCCCGAAAATCTGGTACGTTTGTCGGTCGGTATCGAAAATCCGGAAGATATCATTGCAGATATCGAACAGGCTTTGGCAAAAATCTGACAATATAAAAATGGAAAAACATGAACAACACGCCGTCAAGGCGGCTGCTGTCAGTGCGGGATTATTATCAGGAGCGTGCATTGCCTGTTTCTTTTTCGGGATCAAAGGCATCGCGCTCCGCACTGATCGGTCAGAAATGTTCGGAATGGACGTTGCCGCGCTGTTTATTTTCTTTTTTTTATTGTTTTTGGCTTTTGCTTCGGTAGTTTTTGCGGGCAAAGCTATTGTGCGTTTGATCAATTTTCTAAGGGATAAGAGGACATCGGATCGGGCGCGCGCCGATTTTTTTAAAGGACTCGGTTCCTTTTGCAGAACTTTTTTCTCTGTCGGCTTGTGTTTGTATTTTTTTATAATTGTGACGGCATTTTATGTAAAATATAGTGTGTTTTGGGTGTTTGTCTGTGCTATCGGTGTATTGGCGGCGGCGTTTTTGACTTCGTGCCGTTTGGCATTGCGCTTGGAAAAGAAAAGATTGGAGTCAGATGACGCTGAGGTGAATGGTTTGCCGCCAAAAAGTTGAAGAAAGGAGAAAGATATGCCTATTGTTATTCCAAGAGATATTCCCGCGTATGCGGCATTGCATCAGGAAAATATTTTCGTCATGAGCGACGAGCGCGCTTTCACGCAGGACATTCGTCCGTTGGAGATCGCGATTCTTAATCTCATGCCGACCAAGGAGGAGACAGAAACGCAATTCATGCGCCTTTTGTCCAATTCCCCGCTGCAGGTAAACATTACGCTGGTCTATACGGAATCTTACAAGAGCAAAAACACCGCCGCGGCGCATTTGGAACGGTTTTATAAGAAATTCGACGACATCAAGGATAAACATTTTGACGGAATGATTATCACCGGCGCGCCCGTGGAAACGATGCCCTTCGAAGAGGTTGCCTACTGGGACGAGCTGAAAAAAATCTTTGATTTTGCCGATAAAAACGTGACGAGCACTATCTATATCTGTTGGGGTGCCCAGGCGGCGCTGTACTACCATTACGGGATCCAAAAGTATTTGCTTCCGGAAAAGCTGTTCGGTATATTCCCGCATAAAAAAATTCTGGAACAACATGACCCGCTCCTTAAAGGGATCGACGATACATTTTACATACCTCATTCGCGTCATACTACCGTGCGTATGGAAGATGTCCGTAAAGTAAAAGACATCGTTGTTTTGTGTGAATCCGAATACACGGGGCTTTCGATTGCTAAGAGTTGTGATAACAAAAAGATTTTTTTGACCGGGCACATGGAGTATGATCGCTATACGCTCAAAAAAGAATACGATCGCGATGTTTCGCGCGGGCTCCCCATTCATAAGCCTTTCAATTATTTCACTGACGAAAAATGCGAGGATGTAAAAGTTACGTGGACAAGCGCCGCGAATTTGTTCTATACGAATTGGCTGAACTACTATGTATATCAGGTGACGCCGTTCAAATTTTAAAGGTACGTATATTGATTTTTGATACAGTAATAGGAAGAGCGCATTGAGAAACGGAAGGGATTTACCTGATTTTAGCCCGGCGATAAGGGGAGAAAATGAAGAGATCAAAAGTTTGCAGAAGCATATTCGGTTTAAAATTGGCGGCGATAGGGTGCTTTTTCTGTTCGGCAGTTTGGTTGTGCATGTTTGCCATGTTCATCTTACCAGGACGGATCGCCTCTACCGGGGCGGAAGGGCCGGGCGCCATTGTCAGTATTTTCGGGGTCGGGGTAGCAATTGCCGTTGTAATCGCCATAACAATGCTGTTCACTGCGGGAATACTGGTTTTACTCTTATGTAATGTCTTATTTGTGGTGAAAGAATGTAAACATTCTCCTTATAACGAAAATGGGGAAGATAACAGAAAAAAGTACATAGGGTTTCGTATTGCAGGAGATGTGATTTATGCTGTTGCCGCAATCGTTTTGATTTGGCTTTCCGTTTCGTTCGAAATAGAGGGCTTGCCGTCAT
>CATYEP010000098.1 GCA_958405585.1 uncultured Eubacteriales bacterium | reverse complement strand
GGGGGGGGGGGGGCCACGCCCCCCCGCCCCCCCCCGCCCCCCTTTTTGCACGTTTAAATTTTCTAAAACTCTGCAAAAATGACCTTTTAAAATTTGCGAAAAGCGCATATCCTAAAACAGGGGCTGGACTGTGTAGAAAGGAAAAATTGTCTGAGAAATTGATTGTAAAAAGTAGCAGAATGGGAAAAATCTGTTATAATAGTACGGTGGAAATTTAAAAGGGAGTTTTTTCGGAAATATTTACTTGCGGGGCAAGAGAAGCGGTTTTTAAAGAAAGAGGTTTTGTATGAAAAAAATTTTACTGATTGCGACGGGCGGAACGATCGTGAGCAGGCTTGGAAAAAACGGTTTGACGCCGCAGATACAGGCGGAAGAGCTTTTGCGCTATGTACCGCAGTGCAGAAAGTTTTGCGAAGTGGAAACGATGCAGCTGATGAATTTAGACAGTACGAATATGTGTCCGCGCGACTGGGAAGTTATTGCGGGGGCGATCCGTTCGCATTATGAGGATTTTGACGGGTTTGTGATTTGTCATGGAACGGACACGCTGGCGTTTACGGCGGCGGTGCTTTCCTATATGATCCAAAACAGCCCTAAGCCCGTGGTGCTGACGGGATCGCAAAAGCCCATCGATCTGGAGATCACGGACGCGCGTACGAACCTTGCGGACAGTTTGTTGTATGCTTCCGATGATGACTCTTCGGGTGTTTCGATCGTGTTTGACGGAAAAGTGATTGCAGGGACACGGGCAAAGAAAATGCGCACAAAGAGTTACAATGCGTTTTCTTCCATAAACTATCCGTGTCTGGCGGTCATACGGGACGGAAATATATTGCGTTACAATCAGACAAAGTTACAGGGTGAGCCGATCTTTTATGAAAGGCTTGACAGCCGCGTAGGGGTTTTCAAGCTGATCCCCGGAGTGCCTTCGGATATACTGGATTATTATTTTCGCCTGTTCGATGCCGTTGTGATCGAAAGTTTCGGAACGGGCGGCATTCCCGATGCGCCGTACTATCGGTTTGCGGAGATCATTGAAAAGTGGCGGAGTCTGGGAAAGATACTCGTGATGTGTACGCAGGTCACGAACGAGGGAAGCGATATGAGTGTTTACGAAGTCGGCAAGAGTGTGAAAAACAAATTCGGGCTCTTGGAAACGTATGACATGACGTTGGAAGCGGCGGTAACGAAACTGATGTGGATCCTTTCGCTTACGCATGATCCGGATGAGGTGCGCAGGTTGTTTTATACTCCTGTCAATTACGATATGCTGTATCCCGTCCGTTAAAATCGGTGCGGATTTTGTTCGGGCGGCGGGCAAATTTTTTTAAGATTTCAGGCGCTCGTTTTTTTATTTTTACGTGCAGATTGCAAGTAAATTTTTGCTCTGCCATATAGAGATACGGAGAATTATCGGAAAGCAGAAAGGAAAGCAATAAATCGATACAGGGTGCGGCCTTTTGAAAAAATACGGCGGAAATTTAAAATTGAAAGGTCGGAAGATTTAAAAGGCAGAGCGGAAAAATGCAAAGCATTTTTCCGCTCTTTTACGCATACAATAGCGTATGATATTGTTTAAAAAAGGCGCAGTAGCCGCCGCTGCTATTTTGATTTGTCTGTTGCTACTATCGTGTCTGGGACTTTCGGCTGTGAGTTATGCCAGTGTACAGAGATCTTCGTATTGTATTGTGTTGGATGCAGGGCATGGCGGAGTCGATCCGGGGGTGCTCGGGTCGGTTTCGGGCGTAAAAGAGAGTGACGTCAACTTAAAAATCGTACAAAAATTACAGGGCTTATTTGCTGATGCAGGGTTTCGGGTAGTATTGACGAGAAAAAATCAAGGCGGGCTTTACGGCTTGCCGACGCAGGGCTATAAACGCCGCGATATGGAAAAACGGCGCGAGATCATTCAGGAAGCGCAGCCGAATCTCGTGATCTCTGTTCATCAGAATAATTTTCTGGCGGATCGGACGCGCTATGGCGGTCAGGTGTTTTTCCGGGAAGGCGATGAAAATTCGGTAGCTTTTGCAGAGTGTATTCAGCCGATGTTGAACGAACTCAGCGGCAGAGACGTTGCTGCGCTGAAAGGCGATTTTTTTATGCTGGAATGTACGGATGCGCCCTCCGTATTGGTAGAGTGCGGTTTTTTGTCCAATGCGCGCGAAGAGCAGCTGTTGCTTTCCGATGAGTATCAGAATAAAATTGCGGATGCGATCTTCAAGGGTACGCTTTCTTATTTGTGCTGAGACGTTATCCGTTGCGGCGGAATATGAAATTTATGTCCGTTAAAAAATCGTTTGG
Organism: uncultured Eubacteriales bacterium; assembly: GCA_958405585.1. Classification (GTDB taxonomy): domain Bacteria; phylum Bacillota; class Clostridia; order Christensenellales; family Borkfalkiaceae; genus Borkfalkia. The sequence continues at coordinate 4,686 of CATYEP010000098.1, read as the reverse complement.
AAGTATTGTTTGCTGAAAAGCGTTTCGAATTTATTGCGGCCGCCATGCCTGTGCATATGCGCAGGCATGGCGGCATTTTTAAAGCGAGTCCTGCTTGAATGAGATCAGCGGGAAAAGCTTTCCATAGTTTTCCATGCCGCAATTAGACTGCAGCAAAACAATGGTCCCGTGTTTTTATATTGATAGTGAGACTGTTTTGAAAAATGCTGTTTTGCGCGCGCAAATGTTTGCGCGCGCGTTAAAATAGTATCCGCGGATTTATTGAATTTTTCCGCGTGGTATGGTATAATGATTTTATGGTTAAATTTAATGAAAGGATGTCAGCGGAGAGGGCGAGGGGAATGAATGCCGTTGTGCTTGCGTTTATCGGCGATGCGGTGTATTCTCTGTATGTGCGGGAATCGCTGGTATTTGCATCCGACTATAAAACGGGCGTTTTGCAGAAACTGTCAGCGGAGCGGGTGAGTGCGAAGGGGCAGGCAAAGCTGACCGAGCGTATTTATGAAAAGCTGACTGCGGAAGAGCAAGAAATTTTTCTGCGGGGCAGGAATGCAAAAAAACCGACAAAGAGCAAGAATGCGTCCGTAGCGGAGTACAATCTTTCTACGGGTTTTGAAGCGGTCATCGGGTATTTGTACCTGACTGGAAATTACGGCCGCATCGATGAGCTGATCGGCGGAGAGAACAATGAAGATTGAAGGAAGAAATGCCGTACTGGAGCTTTTAAAGACTTCTGCCACGGTGGATAAAATTTTAATGCAGAAAGGTGCGGAGCATTCTGCGGGGCGCATATTTGCGATGGCGCGCGAGAAAAATATCCGCGTACAGTTTGCGGACGGAAAGGCTTTGGATCGGGAAAGCGAAACGGGCAGGCACCAGGGGGTGATTGCCTATGTTTCCGATTACGAATATGCCGATTTTGACCAGTTTCTGGAAAAGAAAGATGCACCGCGTTTTGTGGTGATCTGCGACGGGATCGAGGACGTGCACAATCTGGGCAGTATTCTGCGAGTGGCGGAATGCGCGGGTGCGGACGGAGTGATCATCCCCAAAAACAAGAGCGCGCAGGTAAACGGCGCGGTGGTGCGCATATCGGAAGGCGCGGCAAATCATATAGCGGTGGCGCGCGTGCCGGGGATCAATTTTGCAATCGACGAACTGAAAAAGAGCGGGTATTGGGTCTACGGACTGGAAGCGGACGGAGAAAACATTTACGGAAGTGATCTGCGGGGCGATATCGCTTTGGTGGTAGGCGGAGAGGACAAGGGGATATCCAGGCTTACGCGCGAGAAATGCGACAAGATTCTGTCTTTGCCGTTGAAGGGCAAAGTCAATTCGCTGAATGCGTCGGTTGCGCTGGGCATAGCGGCATACGAGGCGGTGCGGCAAAGATCATGACGGACGAAGCAATGGCGCGTGCGGCGCAGGCGGGTGATCGCGCGGCGGCGGAAAAACTTCTCGAAAAATATAAAAATGCAGTTCGCGGGATCGCGCGCGGCTATTTTCTGGAAGGCGGGGATGCGGAAGATTTGGTGCAGGAAGGCATGATCGGACTGTATTCGGCCGTAACGGGCTATCGGGACGGCGGGATGAGTTTTAAAAATTTTGCTTATCTTTGCATAAATCGGCGTATTCTGAGCGCCGTCAAGAGCGCGGCGCGGAAAAAACATTCCGCCTTGAATACATACGTTCCGCTGTTTGACGCGGACGGGCAATGTATGGAGCTGATCACACAGGAAAACCCGGAAACCGTTTTGATCGGCGGAGAAGAACGGGGCGAATTTTTGGCTCTGCTGCAGAAAAATTTGACGCAGACTGAATTTTCTGCCCTGACCGATTATATGGAAGGGCTGAGCATCGGCGAGATTGCCCGAAAGGAAAACCGCAGTGAAAAGAGCGCGGAAAATGCAGTCCAGCGGGCGAAGAAAAAAGTTTTGCAGCTATTAAAAACGAGGAAAAACTGATCGGAATTTGAGCGGGGAGAGCGTCTGCTTTCCCTGTAAGGAGATAAATATGGCATACCAGGCTTTGTACCGTACCTTTCGCCCGTCGACGTTGGACGGGTTGGTACGGCAGGAACATATCGTAAAAATACTGAAAAATCAGATCGAAACGGGCAGGGTCGGGCACGCATACTTGTTTTGCGGGCCGCGCGGAACGGGTAAAACGAGTACGGCGAAGATCTTTGCGAAGGCAATCAACTGCCTGCATCCCGTCCACGGTTCACCGTGTGGGAAATGTGAGGTGTGTAAAGCGTTGGCGGATCCTGCCAATCTGGATATTTCCGAGATCGACGCGGCGTCCAACAACGGCGTGAACGAAATGCGCGATCTGCGCGAAAAGGTACAGTATCCGCCCGTTTCGGCGCGCTTCAAAGTCTATATCATCGACGAAGTTCACATGCTTTCCGATTCGGCGTTCAACGCGCTTTTAAAGACTTTGGAAGAACCGCCCAAACACGCTGTATTCATTCTGGCGACAACCGAGCCGCATAAACTTCCCGCAACGATTTTATCGAGGTGCATGCGGTTTGATTTTAAGCTGATCCCGCAGGAAGATATTGAAGAGCACCTGAAAAAGATTTTGAAAGAGATCGGAAAAGAATACGAGGACGAAGCGGTTTCGGCGATCGCGCGCGCAGGCGCGGGCAGTATGCGTGACAGCCTTTCGGTGGCGGATATCTGTATCTCGTACAGCAAGGGTAAGCTGACATATGCGGATGTCTGCGAGGTGTTGGGTTCGGCAGATTTTTACGAAGTGGCAAAGCTGGGCGAAAGTGTTCTGAAAGAGGACGTGTCCGCGGCACTTTCCGAAACGGAAAAGGTGATCGCATCGGGCAAAGGGGTCGGTGTGTTGGCGAAAGACATGCTGACATTTTTAAACCGCTGCACGATCGCGAAGACCTGCCGCAATGCTCAGGAGCTTTTGGGGCTTCCTGCCGAAATGTTTGCGGAAGTCAAGCGCATCGCGGACGCGGCGGGCGGAAGAAAGATCTTGCGCACGAGCGAGATCTTTGCACAAGTAGAAACGGATCTTCGTTATTCCACGTCGCCGCGGATTCTTTTTGAAACGGCAATCGCCAAGGCTTGTCTGCCGCAGGCGGATCAGGATGTGCTTTCGTTGGCAAGGCGGCTGGATGCGTTGGAAGCAAAATTAAGAAGCGGCGGATTTTCCGCGCCGCAAGTTTCGCCGCAGGGCGCACGTATGGAGGAAGAGTCAGATTCTCCGTTTACGGAAAACGTTCCGCACCGCGCGGCGCGCCCGCGCATGGTGGACGAAGCTCCTGCGGATCTGTTTTCCGCTCCGCGCACATCGTTTGCAGACAGAAAACCCGAAACTGCAGGAAATACGAACGCACTGGAAAACAGAAAGGCGGCGGGTGCGCTGTTTATGCGGTCTTTAAGAAAAAATGTCAAGAGCGGCGTGTTGTTTACGATGTGTCAGGATCTGGAGACTTCGTTCGAAGGGGATACGTTCGTGCTTACGACGGACAACGAGATCATCGCTTCGCGGCTGAACAGTACGGAAAATCATAAGAACCTGCAGCAGGCGTTGGAGGCGATCGGGATCCATGATTTTGTGGTACGGCAAAAAGGAGAGAAGGCGGATCCTGCAAAGGAGCAGATCGAACAGCTCAAGCGGGATTTTCCGGATACGGACATTGAAGTGAAATAGGAATTTTGCAACAAGCTTCACGGCAGACGAAAGTTTGCAGGAAACTTGTCGGATAGACGGCGCAGAGTGCGCGGGAATAGAAAGACAGAAAAGGAAGGATAGAAAAATGGCAGGATTTAAAGGCGGAATGGGCGGCGGAAATATGCAGAACCTGATGAAACAGGCGCAGAAAATGCAGGAACAGCTGCAGGAAACGGAAAAACTCCTGGAAGACTGGGAGATCGTGGGCACGAGCGGCGGAGAAGCGGTGGTCGTGTACATGAACGCGAAAAAGAAGATCGACGGGATCGAGCTGGATCCGAAAGTAGTCGATCCCGAAGATGTCGAGATGCTGGAAGACCTGATCATGGCGGCGATCAACGACGGTTATAAAAAAGCGGACGAAGTTTACCAGGAAAAGATGGGTCCGTTCGGCGGAATGGGCGGCATGGGAGGCCTTTTTTAAACAATGCAAGTGTACATTGAACCGATCGGAAGGCTGATCAACGAGTTTTCCAAACTCCCGGGGGTCGGCAAAAAGTCTGCCCAGCGGTATGCCTATAAGATCATCAACATGACGGATAGCGAGGCGCAGGAATTTGCCGCCGCGATCCTGAACGTAAAAAAGAAAGTCCGTTATTGCAAAGTATGCGGAAATTTTACGGAAGATGAGGAGTGCGAGATCTGCCGGCAGCGCGATCATCGCGTGATCTGTGTCGTCAAAGAGCCGAAAGATGTCATCGCGCTGGAAAAACTGCACGAATACAAGGGCGTGTATCATGTCCTGCACGGAGTGATCAACCCGATGGAAGGGATCGGGCCGAACGATATCCGTATTCGCGAGCTTCTTGCCCGCGTGGGCAATGAACCGGTGGAAGAAGTGATCCTTGCGACCAATCCCGACGTGGAAGGGGATGCGACTGCTCTGTATATTGCCAAACTTTTAAAACCGCTGAGTATCAAAGTTACGCGGCTCAGCAGGGGGATCCCCATCGGTTCGGAGATCGAATATACCGACGATGTAACGCTTTC
>CATYEP010000097.1 GCA_958405585.1 uncultured Eubacteriales bacterium | reverse complement strand
CGCATAAAGAAGTCGAAGGCACCGACGCTCTTCTCGTTCTTCTGTTTTTCGGTTTAAGAAAATCCGAACTTGCGAGCATCGAGATCATCGACGGCAAGTGGCTACAATGCGAGACGAGCAAGGAGCGTTTAGGGCAGAACGTGGTGCTTCGGAAGATACCGTTTACCCCGCAGGTGAAAAAGGTTTTGCCGTTTATCGACTTTGAGCGGGCGAAAAACACCAATCTCAACACGATTTCCACGCGCATGAAGCGACTTTTGCCCGAACGACACCCGCACGAACTGAGACACACGTTTATCAGTCGTTGCAGGGAATGTGGCGTTGCCTCAGAAGTCGTGAGCATCTGGGCTGGACACAGTTTGAGCGGCACGATAACCTCCACGGTGTATACGCATTATTCGGACGAATTTCAGCTCAAAGAAGCCGAAAAAGTAATTTACTGACGAAAATTTCCCCAATCCTATTTTTGAAAAAGACAAAGAACAAACAAAAACGCCCGCTTTCGCGGGCGAGATAAGAAAACTATAGGGCAACGGACAAAAATTAATCCGAAAAGGTCTCGCAAGGCGCAAGGAAAACGCCTTGCTCGGTCATCGCTCGCGCGCACCTATGCGCTCGCTCTAAAAAAACGCGGGCAAAACAGTAGGTGTCTACTGTTTTGTAATCCGCGTTTTTTCCCCAATTCTTTCCCCAATTTGGGGAAGAAGCAAAAAAGCACAAAAAGAAAGACGCCATATTTTGTGTTTCTTTATCTAAAAACCACAATATATAGCGTCTAATGGCTGGGGTAGCTGGATTCGAACCAACGAATGACGGAGTCAGAGTCCGTTGCCTTACCGCTTGGCGACACCCCAATTTCAAAGTACTTGCATATTCTATCAGATTTTTTCCCTAAAATCAAGCATTTTATGGGCTGTTTTGGAATTTTTTTATGTTTATTTTTTTTGATAAAGCATGCTTTTCAAAATTTTGACTATGCCCGCATTTTTCTGCAGAAGGACATGAAAAATTTTCACAAAGTTCGTTATGTTTCATAATTTTTCGGGTGTTTGAATTTTTTGATTGTAGCGTTTGACATCTTTAAAATTATTTGATAAAATTTTATCGATAAAAAAATATCAATAAATTTTTATCGATTTAAAATGTGTATCGGAACAGATCATATGGGGAACAATAGAGAAATGATAAACATATCCAAGGCAACGATCGGACGAATGCCTGCATATCTTCGGTTTCTGAAAGAGAAGGAGAAAGCAGGGGAGCGGACGATTTCGTCGACGGCGATAGCGGAAGAGTTGAATCTGAATGCAGTCCAGGTTCGAAAAGACCTTGCGGTGATCAGTTCTGTGGCAGGGAAGCCGAAGCTTGGGTTTGAGATTTCGGATCTGATAGCGGACATTAATCGGTTTTTGGGGTATGATAATGTTACGGACGCTGTGCTTGTCGGCGCGGGCGGACTTGGCCGGGCGTTGGTCGGATATGGCGGATTCAAAAACTATGGTTTGAATATTGTGGCAGCGTTTGATTCTTCGCCTGAGCTGATCGGCAAAAAGTTCGGCGGTGTTCAGGTATATGATGCGGCGGATATAGCGAGGCTTGTGCGGAGGATGAATGTCAAGATCGGGATCATAGCGGTACCGCAGGGAGCAGCGCAGCAGGTTGCGGATGAATTGATCGGAGGCGGCGTGAGGGCAATCTGGAACTTTGCGCCGGCGAATCTGAATCTTCCGTCGAATATAGCGGTTAAAAACGAGGACATGGCGGCATCGCTTGCGATATTGTCCATGCGTCTCGCGGAAATTTTAAACAATGAAAAATAATTTGCAAGGAGAGGTCAAATGGAGAACGAAAAAATCGTTGACACAGTCGATGCTTTGATGGAGAAGATCGCGCAGGTCAGGAAAGCTCAGGAAATTTTTGCGACGTACTCGCAGGAGCAGGTTGACAAAATTTTTGCGGCGGCGGCGCTTGCGGCGAACAACCAGCGTATTCCGCTTGCGAAGATGGCGGTAGCGGAAACGGGTATGGGTATTGTAGAAGACAAGGTTATCAAAAATCATTATGCGGCAGAGTATATCTACAATACGTATAAAAACACCAAGACGGTCGGAGTGATTGAAGAAGATGCGGCGTTCGGGACGAAGAAGATTGCGGAGCCTATCGGAGTTGTAGCGGCGGTTATTCCGACGACGAACCCGACATCCACGGCGATATTCAAGACATTGATTTGTTTAAAAACGCGCAACGGTATTATAATTTCGCCGCATCCGAGAGCGAAGAATTGTACGATTGCGGCGGCGAAAGTGGTGCTTGACGCTGCGGTTAAAGCGGGTGCTCCGGAAGGGATCATCGGCTGGATCGACGTGCCGTCACTGGATATGACCACGACTTTGATGAAAACGGCGGACATTATCCTTGCGACGGGCGGCCCCGGCATGGTGCGCAGTGCGTACAGTTCGGGCAAACCGGCTCTCGGTGTAGGTGCGGGGAATACGCCTGCAATCATTGATGAAACGGCGGATATTACGGTAGCGGTCAATTCGATTATTCATTCGAAGACGTTTGACAATGGTCTTATTTGTGCATCGGAGCAATCGGTGATTGCGGAAGATGCTGTTTATGATGCGGTGAAAGCGGAATTTATCAAGCGCGGATGCCATATTCTGACGAATGAAGAGAAAGATAAAGTCCGCAATACGATGATTATTAACGGTGCACTGAATGCTAAGATTGTTGGTCAGAGTGCACCGAAGATCGCGGAGATCTGCGGATTCAAGGTAGAGCCGACGGCGAAGATTTTGATCGGTGAAGTAGAGAGTGTGGAACTGGAAGAAGCGTTTGCGCATGAAAAGCTGTCGCCGGTGCTTGCGCTGTATCATGCGAAAGATTTTGATGAAGCGGTAGCAAAGGCAGAGAGGCTGATTGCGGACGGCGGCTACGGACATACCTCATCTTTGTATATAAACCAGCTTACGGAGAAGGCTAAGATTGCGAAATGGCAGGAAGCGATGAAGACATGCCGTATGCTGATCAACATGCCGTCTTCGCAGGGAGCGATCGGAGATATTTACAACTTCAAGCTGATGCCTTCGCTTACGCTCGGATGCGGATCGTGGGGCGGAAACTCGGTATCGGAGAACGTAGGAGTGAAGCATTTGTTGAATATCAAGACCTTAGCGGAGAGGAGAGAAAATATGCTGTGGCTGAGACTTCCTGAAAAAGTTTATCATAATAAGGGATGCCTGCCTGTTGCGTTGGACGAACTGAAGAATGTAATGGGCAAGAAGAAGGCGTTCATAGTGACGGACGAATTCCTTTACAAGAACAATTATATCAAGCCGATTACGGATAAACTGGACGAAATGGGGATCCGTTATACCTGTTTTTACGATGTAGCACCGGATCCGAATCTTGCATGTGCGAAAGCAGGTGCAAAACTTATGACGGAATTTGAGCCGGATGTGATCATAGCATTGGGCGGCGGATCTGCGATGGATGCAGGCAAGATCATGTGGGTTTTGTACGAACATCCGGAAGTGGATTTCATGGATATGGCGATGCGGTTCATGGACATCCGCAAGAGAGTATACACATTCCCGAAGATGGGTGAAAAAGCATATTTTATAGCGGTGCCTACGTCGGCAGGAACGGGTTCGGAAGTAACGCCGTTTGCGGTTATCACGGATGAAAAGACGGGCATCAAATATCCTTTGGCAGATTATGAACTGCTTCCGAAGATGGCGATCATAGACGCAGACTTCATGATGAATATGCCGAAAGGATTGACGAGTGCATCGGGTATAGACGCGCTGACGCATGCTTTGGAAGCATATGCGTCCATCATGGCGACGCCTTATACGGATGGTCAGGCGTTGGTGGCGATGAAACTTATATTTGAATATCTGCCGCGCGCATATGAGAACGGGGCGAATGATCCGGTTGCGCGTGAAAAGATGGCGGACGCGTCGACGATGGCAGGTATTGCGTTTGCGAATGCGTTCCTGGGAGTTTGCCATTCCATGGCGCACAAACTGGGTGCGTTCCATCATTTGCCGCACGGGGTTGCGAACGCTCTTATGATCAGTGAAGTGATCCGCTTTAACAGTGCGGAAGTGCCGACGAAAATGGGTACGTTCCCGCAGTATGCTTATCCTCATGCGAAAGCGCGCTATGCAGAAGTTGCGGATTTCCTTGGTTTAGGCGGAAAGGACGACGATGCGAAGGTAAAGAATCTGATCAAGGCGATCGAAGAATTGAAAGCGAAGGTCGGGATCAGAAAGACGATCAAAGATTACGGTGTGGAAGAGAAAAACTTCCTGGATCGTTTGGATGAGATGTGTGAACAGGCATTTGATGACCAGTGCACGGGAGCGAACCCTCGTTATCCGCTCATTTCGGAAATCAAAGACATGTATCTTAAATGTTATTACGGTAAATAAGGAGGGGAAGAAAGATGGCAGAAATTATTCAGAAAACGGATAAAAAGACGATTTATCGGGAAGGCAAGACTCTTGTAAAGCTGTTCAATGACGAATATCCGAAGTCAGATGTTCTGAACGAAGCGCTGAACACGGCGCGGGTGGAAGAGGGGACATCTTTGAATGTGCCGGCTGTTCATGAAGTGACCAAAGTGAACGGGGAATGGGCGATCATTCTGGATTACGTGGAAGGCAAGACGCTGCAGCAGCTGATGGATGAAAATCCGGACAGAATGGCAGAATATCTGGAAGAGTTTGTGGATCTGCAGGTTGAAGTGCTCAATCAGAAAGTGCCGCTTCTGACGAAGCTGAAGGACAAAATGCACAGGAAGATTTCTTCCACGAAGTTTGACAAAACGACGCGGTATGATCTGCATATTCTGTTGGATTCGCTGCCTGCGCATGACAAACTTTGTCACGGAGATTTCAATCCGGGAAACATTATTGTCAGCCCTGACGGAAGAAAGTTTATCATTGACTGGGCGCATGCGACGCAGGGCAACGCGCGTTGTGATGCGGCGCGCACCTATCTTCTGTTCAAGCTGGAAGGAAAAGACGAACAGGCGGAAGAATATCTGAAACTGTTCTGTGAAAAGACGGGCATTGCGAAACAGTTGGTGCAGAAGGCTTTGCCGATCGTGGCGGCAAGTCAGACGACGAAGGCTGTGCCCGAAGAACAGGCTTTCCTTGAAAAGTGGGTAAATGTTGTCGATTACGAATAATTTTCTACATTCAAAGGGAGCGAAGGGTTTGCCTTCGCTCCCTTCTTGAATGTGAGAAGCAAAGGCGAATCCCACAATTACTTTTGCGGGATTCGCCTTTGCATGTCCTTGCGCAAAACGGTAAAAACGGTGTAAACAGGCAAAAAAGTCGAAGATTGGTAACAGAAGAAACGCGCGGGATGAAAGCATCTTTGTCTGAAAAAAAAGAGCATGAATCATTGCGGCGAAGACGGCAGGTTGAAGGTCGGTGAACAGAATGCGGCCGAATAAATTGCTGTCGGTAGTGCATACTATGGAAAAACGGAGGTAGAGTATGTCCGAAATCCTGCAATTTATTATCGTAGCGGTTATTGCGGTGGCTGTATTGGCGATCGTCCTGAAATTATTCAAATTCGGTTTCAAGACGATACTGATCGGTATCGGCGCGATTTTTTTACTGAATCTGATACCAAGCGTTGCTATACCCGTGAACTGGTGGACGGCATTGATCACGGGTATATTTGGTATGCCGGGCGTTATCGTTGTATTGATCCTGAGCTTTTTCATTTAAGCGCGGAAAGAAACGTGTTTTCATGAATGGGAATCAAAGAGCCGACGCAACCCGCAAGAGGGGGCGTCGGCTCTTTGTCATTAGGCTGGTTTTATAGAATGAAAAATACTTATCCCTAAAATTGCGTAAAAGTTGCAATCACGGATCTTATATGTTATAATAAAAAAGTCGAAACTTCCGAAAGCAAAGTAAAAAGCAAAAGCGGAAACGGGGGGAGGAAAAGGAATGATTATCAAAGATAAATCGGTGATCGTATTTGCCGGAGATTCAACTACGGACGCAGGAAAAACGGTAACGCCGGACAGATTGGGGGAAGGGTATGTAAAACTTGTGCATGATGCTCTGCTCGCATTTCGTCCGCGGGCAGAATATAGAATAGTCAACGCAGGTGTGAGCGGCAACAAATCGCGCGACTTGTTGGCGCGCTGGGATGCGGATGTTATGGATTGCAAACCGGATGCGGTTTTTTGCATGATCGGCATCAACGATGTCTGGCGGCATTTTGATGGGCTGGAATTTTCGGATGATTTATCGACCGAAAAGGAATATGAAGAGAATCTTATAAAGATTTGTGAAAAATCGAAGGGTATCGGGCAATTTGTTTTCATGTATCCGTTTTTTATGGAGCGGAATATGTCGGATGAAATGCGTGTGATGACGGATTCTTACAGAAAGGTCATGAAAAAGGTGGCCGATCGCTACGGGCGGCCGGTACTGGATACACAGAAAGAGTTCGACGAATATATGAAAGGCCGTGCAGGGCAATCGATCTCCTGGGACAGGGTGCATCCGAACCGTATCGGTTCCATGCTTCTTGCCAGGCTCATTTTACGGGAGATAGAATGCTGGTAAGACCGTTCGGCAATGCGTATCGGAAGGTACATAGTGAAGTGGCATCTGATTGACGGAAATGGCAGGGAAGCGCCTGCCCGCAGTGAATTTTGGGGCGCGATGCAGCGGTAAGATTTCGGGCAGAAGATACAGAGATAAAAAGGATAAACAGAGTTATGACGATAGAATTTTACGGTGAGATATCCGAATATACAAAAAAGCGTACGGATAAATTGAAAAAGCGGTATTTCGGAGAGTGGGTACTGGGTCTGGCCGGTATCTTGCTTGTAGCGACGGTGGTGGCGTCGGTATTGCAGCAGGCGTTTATTGTTTTGCTTGTTTGTACGGTCGTGGTCGCGCTGATCGGGTCGGCGCTTTATTTTGCACCTTTAAAGAAAGCGATGCCGGAGCCGTGGCGGGTACGCGT